>CAYYHT010000004.1:12647-33854 GCA_964471355.1 uncultured Enterobacteriaceae bacterium | reverse complement strand
GCCAAATCCAAGCTGCGGAACCGGCCACCACAATCCAGCTGCCTTGATGTTCAGCCCGCCAAAGTCCAGGTTGCCCGCGTTGGCCGTCGCGTCCGGAATCGCTGTCGTCGCCCATACAGCTCCCCCCTGTACCTCAAGCACATCGGGCTTGAGGCTGCGGCGCAGGGTCGCACCGATCACCCACGCATCGACCATGCCGGTGTGCGAGTTGGAATCGCCCAGCATCGGTGCAAAGTCCGTCTCGGTCACCCCCAGCTGAGTCAACGCGATCATCGCCACCGGGTTGTCGCTGTCGGCGTGCAGATCAGCCACGTCCACCGGAGCGTCTCGAGCGCTGCGCCACCCCACCCAGCGCACTTCCGGCACCAGCACCATGCCTTCACCAGCAGGCGCATCGACGGCCAACCACAGCTCCGCAGGCATCGTCAGGTTGGCTGTGACATCGCCATCGAGCTCAATCGGCAGCTCTGGAGAGGGAGTGAACTGCAGGGCTCCCTTCAGCGCCAGACTCATGGGCGAACGCGCCGATAGGTGCAGGCGCACGCCGTCTTCGGCACCGGCAATGACGCCGATGGCCAGACCCGCGCCGATGGCGGACAGCCCGCGCAGTCGCTGCTCTCCTTGCCAGAATTCGGCCCCACGAGTGACCGGCGCCACCGGGTTCGCATCCAAGATCATCGAGGCGGTGTCGACGCGCTTGGTGCTCTGAAGCGATCCTGATCCCACCCGAAGCGCCGCCCCCACCGTCCAGCTGGGACTAGGACGCCAAGCCGCTCCCAGACTGCCTTCAATGACCCGAAAGGCGCCGGACACGAGGTGAAAACGGGCCGGACTGTCCGAGTCAATCGAGCCACCTCGGCCAAACGGCGCCCCAATCGACGCACCGAGACCAATGTCCCCCAGCGGCACCACCGCCGACATGCGGGGCACCGCCGACACGCCACCCGTGAGCACCTGCGGCTCGCCGTCGAGCTCGATGCGGGTGCTCGCCAAGATGGCTCCTGCATCGACCAGTACCTCGGGGGCCCACCAGGCCGCAGCCGCTGGATTGGCGCTGATGCCCATCGCACCGGGTTCGGCCACCCCGCCCAGTCCGCCGTGGGCCCCCGGAACGGCAAAGCCCGCCATCGTCTGGGCGGCGGCAAGGCTGGCGAGCAGGGCGATCATGGCCGTGGACAGTAGCAGCACCCAGACTTGCTGACGCCCCACGGCAGCAGAGCCCCCTAGGCGATCAGGAACGGGCCCCGCGGCGGTTAGCACTAGGTCATGCCCGCCACTCTGCGTGAAAAGGCCGCTGCGCTGCCGCAGCAACCCGGCTGCTACCTGTTTCGCGATCGCCGCGACCGCGTGATCTACGTCGGCAAGGCCATCAACCTGAGGGCCCGAGTCCGCCAGTACATCGCGGGGCATGACGAACGGCAGATGGTCCCGTTCTTGGTCCATGCCGCGGCCGATGTCGAGGTCATCGTCACGGGGTCAGAAAAAGAGGCGTTGATTCTCGAAAATACGCTCATCAAGAAGCACAGACCCCGCTTCAATACCAAGCTTCGAGACGACAGCAACTTCCTGCACCTGCGCATCAACCTGAGCAAACCGTGGCCGCGCTACACGCTGGTCCGCGGCTTCAAGCGCGACAAGGCACGGTACTTCGGGCCCTACCACTCCGCATCGCGCGCCCGCCAGACCCTGGCCTTCTTGCAGCGAGTCGTGCCGCTTCGCACCTGCACCGACGCTGTCCTGCGCAGCCGCAGCCGCCCCTGCCTGCTGCACCAGATGAAGCGCTGCGTCGCCCCATGCGTCACCGGTCACACGACCGAGATGGACTACCGCGAGCTCGTCGACGAATCGATGATGCTGCTCAAGGGCAAGAACCAAGCCCTGGTCAAGCGGCTGCGCAAGCGCATGATGGACGCGGCCGACCAGGAGCGCTTTGAGGACGCCGCGCGGTTCCGCGATCTGATCCGCGACGTCATGGCGACGCTGGAACGCCAACAGATGGCCGACGCACGCATGGCCGACCGGGACGTCTGGGGGCTGTACCGCGAGGGAGACCGCGGCGGACTGGCCGTCTTGCCCGTCCGAGAGGGCCTTGTCGGCCAACCCCGAACCACACCCTTCGAAGGCCTGGTCGGCACAGACGCCGAGATTCTGTCCAGCCTGCTCAATGCCACCTACCGCGAGGGCGCGTTCATTCCTCCCGAGGTCCTGCTGCCCGCACTGCCGTCCGACTCAGAGGCACTCTCAGAGGTGCTTGGCGAGCGGCTGGGGCGCAAGGTCCACCTGCGAAAGCCCGAGCGCGGCGACAAGGTCCGCCTGGTCGAAATCGCCAGCGACAACGCCAGGGTGGCCTATCTGGCGGCCACCGATGACCAAGAGCGCACCAGGCGGGCCCTGCGCGATCTGGCCGATGCCATCGGGCTCGCTGAGCCTCCACACCGCATCGAGTGCTTCGACAACTCGAACATTGGCGGCGAGTTCCCAGTGGCTGCGATGAGCGTCTTCCTGGGCGGCAAGCCCGCTCGCGCCGAGTACCGGCGCTACAAGATCAAGACCGTCGTCGGGGCCGATGACTACGCGAGCATGGCCGAGATCATCGGCCGTCGCCTCAAGCGCGCCGCTGCAGAGGACGACTTGGCCGACTTGATGGTGGTCGATGGCGGACGAGGCCAGCTCAATGTGGCACTCGAGGTGCGCGCCAAGCTGGGCATGGACCACATCCCCATCATCGGCATCTCAAAGCCCCGCACAGCCCGCAAGAAGGGCGATCTGATCAGCACCGACCGCTTGGTCTTGCCAGACCGCGAAGAGCCCGTCGTGCTGCCCGACCATCATCCGGGACTGCGCATCGTGCAGCACATCCGCGACGAGGTGCACAACCACGCCATTCGATACCACCGCAAGGTGCGACGCAAAGACGCGCTCACCAGCGTGCTCGACGGCGTTCCCGGCGTCGGTCCCGCCCGTCGCAAGGCACTGTTGAAGCACCTGGGCTCGGCACGCGCGGTCGCCGAGGCCGACCCCGAGGTCCTGGCCACGGTCGCAGGTGTAGGCCCTGCGATGGCGCATGGCATCTACGAGGCGTTTCATCCCGAGGACGACGACCTGTTCTAGCCACCTCGCGCCTGGGAGCAGGTTGCCGAGGAGTGACTCAAACTCCTCAGCAACCTGCTAGGCCGGGATTGTGCGACGGAGAGACCCCCCTGGCAGATCGATCCCTCCGCCGCAACTCACCACTCTCGAGCTCGCGCTGCGAGCAAGGTTGCCCGAGGACCGTTTGGATCCTCGGTAATCACTTGGTTGTACATGGCGTGCGCCGCCTCGTCCTGGTCGCGGAACCGCAGCAACTCGGCCGCTTCGAATAGAAGCGCCGCACGGCGCCGCTCCACCATCGGGCCGAAGTCCGGCACGTCAAGGCCCGCAGACCTTCCAAAACTGTGGCTCATCAGGCGCTCGGTGGCCATGATGAAGCGCATGTCGCCCTTGGACTCGGCGGTCGCCAGCAGGTGCGCATATTGGCACCGCCAGGACAGGTACACCGCGGCATCACCAAACAGGTAGTCGTCGACCAGTTGTTCGTACTGCACCGCCGCTTGCCGGTACCGACCCGACCGGTACAGCACACCGGCGTAGTCCCACCGATCCCCTGGATAGGTCTCTGCGCGAAGCTCGAGGGCCGCGGCCACGCGGTTCGCGGCGATGTTGGTATCGACCGTGTCGAGGGACTCACTCATCATCGGAGGAGGAGGCGGATCAGCGGGGTTGGCCATCGAAGAGAACGCGGGCTCCACCATCTTGGGGGCGCAGCCCGCCAGCATCGCCAAAATCATCCACGTTGTCTTTGGCACGCTGGCCTCCAGGGTCACTCTTTCTAGAGCAAGAGCTGTGCCGACCCGTCGATCCCCTGTTCAGGCCGATCATCACTGCCAACCCTGTGCAACCGACGTTGCATGTGTCGCCGATGACACAGCCCGTGAAACACAATCGAGCGGTCTTGGGCATGGGCCCGAAGCCCCTACAGCTGCCCAGACCCCGGCCTGTACCAATCGAAAGCACCGGGCTGCCGGAAGTTGAGGAAGGACAGGCTCACGCTTTGGTCCAGGGACCGAACCTCGTGCCACCACCAACCCGGCAAGAACAGCGCCTGCCCCGGCTGCAGCTCGATCTCATAGGCTCGCTCGCCCGCCTCGAGATGTTCTTCGAGGGTGCGACGTGCATAGAAGCCCTCGGCCTCGCTCGACAGCGCGATCGACCACGGAGCCACCAAGCGAAAGCGCTTCCGTCCTCTCAATTGGCAGAACAGGATATTCGTATTGTCGTGGTGCAACGGGGTAAATGTCCCCGCCGGGCCGAACCAAAAGCTGCAGGCCAGCTCTCCCTCAAGCAGGTGTTCGGGTGGATTCAAATCGGCCATCAGCGCGGCAAACTCCGGCAGCGCCGCGACGTGGTTGTTGGCGATCATATACAGGTCATTGCTGACCCCTGCATCGGCCACCATGGCCGCATACTTCGCCATCGTCATGGTCTGAACCAAGCCCTCGAAGTCCCGATCGGGGTGGGGCAGCGCGTCGCGTCCCACGCAGACCTTGAGCTGTGCATCGCCCAGCGCTTGGCTCAGATAGGTCGGATCCCACCTGGTGAGGGCGGGCCAATCTGCGCACAGATCCGTCAACACCACCGGCCGCATGTTGCGCACATAGCGGTCATAGAACTCCTCGGCGCCCACTCCGGACCGTCGCTCCACCCCCTGATCGTGAGCCTCTTCGAGGGCCCTCATCAGCTGAAACAGCTGCTCCCGTCGCTCGCGCTGAGCCCGCTCATTCCGCGCCCAGCGCATGGCCGGAGAAGCCAGAATGGCCGCAACCTGCGGTTGAGCAACGGAGGGCGACACACCCCCTTGCACCAGCGCACAAACCAGCTCGGCGGCCTCGACTCCGTCCAGGGCATTGCCGACAACCCAGTCCTCCCACTCGGGGGACAGCCTGTGAGTGCTCACCGCGTTTCGACTACACAGGTGCGCTTGGCATCGTCGCACTTCACATGCATCCAAGACCCGGCCAGCAGGGACACCTTGACCACCTGCTCCTTGCCCTTGGGCCAGCGCACGACCACCTCATAGTCTCCCGGCGGCAGCGAGCCCGCGCTGTGAAGCACCCCATCGCTTCGACGGATGACGGTCTTGGTGCCGCCCTCGATGGACAGCGTTGCGGCGGGAGCAGGAGCGACCTTCAGCCCGTACTCGACCTGTGGAGGCACTTCGTACATGACCTGCGGCGGCTGCGGAGGCGGGTCGCGGTAGTAGACCTGGGGCGCAATCTCATATAGGTCGATCGGCTGCGGAGCGATCTGCGGTGCGATCTGCGGCGCCTTGTGAACCTGCGGCGGCTGCGGCGGCTGCGGCGGCTGCGGCGGAGGATTCATGCGGATGAGGTCCTGCGGCGGCGGACCGATCTCTTGGGGAGGCTGCGGAGCCGGCCCCTCGGTCAGCTCGGGAATCAGCAACGGCTGCGGAGCGGGCTGCGGCGGAGGCGACACCTGCGGCGGCACCACGACGTCAACAGGGGCCTCGACCGGCTGCGGCACCTGATCGACCGGGGCCGGCGGATCGGACTTGGCACAGCTCATCAGGCCCACGGTCACGATGCCCGCTGCAATCAGCGCGGGTCCCAACGGCAATGGACTGGGTTTCTTTCCGCTCATGGGGCACATCCTACTGCATCTGTGCACACAACGGCTGCGACACCCGCCCGCTTACAGCAGGCGCCCCTCAAGCTCGGCATCGGTGCCCCGAAATCCAGCTTGCACCGCCACTCCATCCCTTTCGATGAGCGGCCGCTTGATGAGCATCGGGTCTTTGGCAAATGCCGCGGCCCAGGCGTCGTCATCCCAGGTCTTCTTTTCGTCCCCCAGCGCCCGGTACGAGCCGCCAGAGGTGTTCTTCATGGCCTTTGAGCCAAGGGAGCTCACCCAGGAGCCGACCGTCTGGGCAGGCACTGGATTCTTGCGAAAGTCGACGAACTGGTGCTCGACGCCGCGCGCATCGAGCCACCGACGGGCCTTCTTGACCGTGTCGCAGTTGGGAATGCCGTAGACCGTAATCATCTCAGCTCCTCGGATGGGTGCCGCAGGTCCCCGCGGCCAGCTCGTCGGATGGGTGCCGCTGTATTGCTCATCGGGTGAAGATCAGCAGCGTCTGGGCGCGCATCAGAGGGGTGAAGCCCCATGCAGTCGAGTAGGCCCAACCACGCAGGTTTCCGTAGCCACCGCGACCGATGCCACCGGTCGTTCCGTTGCCACCCACACACCAGTGCTCGGAGTTGTAGCCGTTCGTCTTCATTGGACAGAAGGCCATGGGGTAGCCCTCGTTGTTGATGGATGCGAAGCTGAAGCCACCAGACTGAGTCTCGTTCCGGCTGTTGACGTACAGCTCGGCGTGGTGGTCGACGGCGGTGCCCTTGTCATAGACGTTGTCGACGATGTAGCCGAAGGCCCGCGGGCCGTTCTCGAGGCGGTGGAAGTCGTTGTACAGCGAGAACAGCGTGCCGCCGTTGGCATCGAGGAAGTTGTTCTCAGTGCGCATGATGAAGCGCGCGTCGTCGAAGTAGAACTCCGAGGCCGTGTCATTGGGAACGGTGTAGACCATGATGTCACTGGCGGTGATCTCCCAGTAGGCAGCGTTCTTGAACGAGCCGACGACGGTCTCGGTGGCCGTTTCGACGTCGCCGAACGCGATCCGGTCGGCCCAGTGGTTCTCGCCGGGAAGCTGCCAGACTTGGCTCGGCACGTCGCTGCTGCGCTGTGGCGTGTCGTCGACCACACTGGCGACCAGCGTCCAGCCACCGCCGTCGGAGACCATGTCGCAGAAGGTGTCGAATGGAGCCTCGCCGACGCCGAAGCCATCGACATCGACCGTGTACACGCCGTTGGCCGCACTGGGGTCGCGGCTCAGGATGTCATTGCAGCTGAGGCCGATGGCGCAGCCACCGCCGACTTCAGGCTTCAAGGCCGCGTCGGCATCGTCACAGTCCAGGCCGCCACACGCTGCATCGGAGTATCCATCGTCGTCCGCGTCGTTGTCGGCGGCTCCATCGCAGTCGTAGTCCTGGCCATCACAGCCAGGCGCGGCGGAGGGGTGAAAGTCCGCATTCAGGTCGTCGCAGTCGGTGTCGGTGGAGACAAAGCCCGCGGGTGCACTGCACGCCTCGATCGAGTAGGCATCGCCTCCGGTGCCATCGCCGTCGTAGTCGAGGTAGTAGGTGCTCTCGTCGCTGGCGCCCTCGTCGACATCGCCGCTGCAGTCGTTGTCGACGCCATCGCACAGCTCGCCGGCGCCGGGATTGATCGCGCCATCGTCGTCGTTGCAGTCGTCGACGCACGAGGTGTAGCCGTCGTTGTCGGCGTCAAAGCCCTCGTCGGCGACCCCGTCGCAGTTGTTGTCACTCTGGTCGCAGGACTCGGTCGCGGCGGTGTTCACCGCATTGTCAGCGTCATCGCAGTCCGTCGAGTCGGCGGTGAAGCCCACGGGCTGGTCGCAACTGATGAGGGCAGTGCTGGCATCGCCGAATCCATCGGCATCGCCATCGGCGTACCAGGTCGATGCATCGGACGCATCGTCCTCGTCTTGGTTGCCGTCGCAGTCGTTGTCGACGTCATCGCAGACCTCGACTCCACCCGGGTAGGCGACGTCCGACGTGTCGTTGCAGTCGGTGTTGTTGGCGACGTAGCCCTCAGGCGCTGCGCACGAGGTCGTCGCATCGGTGGCATCGCCAAAGCCGTCGGCATCGTCGTCCGCATAGAAAGTGGTCTCGCCGACCGAACCCGCCTCGTCGACCGCCCCATCGCAGTCGTTGTCGACATCGTCACAGGTCTCGACCGCATCGGGGTAGCGGCTGGGCAGGGTGTCATCGCAGTCAGCGCAGGCGGCGTATCCGTCGCCATCGACGTCGGCGTACCCGACCGAGTCATCGCAGTTGTAGTCTGAGGAGTCGGTGCAGTCGGACTCGGTGGCGCCGGGGTGAAACATCGCGTCGCTGTCGTCACAGTCGGTGCTGTCCGCGACCGTGCCGACCGGCTGGTCGCAGGACTCGGTGGGCGAGGAGGCGCTTCCATAGCCGTCGCCATCGACGTCTGAGAACCAGGTCGACGCGTCGCTCGGGTCATTGTCGATGATGCCGTTGCAGTCGTTGTCGACGCCGTCACAGGTCTCGACCGCGCCGGGGAACATGATCGGGTCGTTGTCGTTGCAGTCCGCATCGGCAAAGACGCCGTCGCCATCGCTGTCCACGGGCTGCGGGACTTCGTTGTCTCGACAGCCAAACAGGGCAGCGAGCAGGACGAGGGGAAGGGTGCGCATGGGATCTCCTGGAAAGAGGACAGCCTACCTTGTTTTGGGCGCCTCGCGGTGCGCTTTCACGACAGTGCCAACATCGTCGTCGGTCACTTCGATCCGGAGCAATCCGCGCTCCCAAGGCAACGGCGTGCCGTCCAAGCTGCGCGCTGCATCGACGACGATGGTCGGGTTGCGCACGTTGTAGCGGTACTGGAAGCCCTCGACATAGTCCGCGGCCGATTCCTTGCCCTTGAGCCGGCGGGCGAACTCGCGAAACATGTCCTCGGCGAAGAGGCGGGGAATCGCAGCCCCCGCGAGCTTCTCGTTCTTTAGCAGGGCGCCGTCTGCCGCCGCTCGAACCTCGATGTAGCGGTTGTGCGCCTCGAAGCCATAGACGACGGGTTGACCACCCTCGATGCGCAGCTGGACCCGATTCCAGTACTTGCTATGCCCGATCGGACCCACGCCGGTCAGGCTCGCAAGCCACAGCGCCTTTCCGCTCTCGACATCGAAGGCCAGCAGCTCACATCCTGTGGCGTTGCGCTGGTAGTGCGCAACGAACAGCGTTGTGTCCGTAGCGGCAAGCGCAATGCCGTCGAGATCGCCGTGAGAGCCTCGGCCCAAGGGCACGGTCCAGCCGGCATCGCTGGTTCGGCTGACCCGTGGCTGCTCGCCGCCTTCTGCGGGAGCCGACACCTGAAATCCGTCGATGGATTGAGGGATCAGCGGGTAGTGGTCGGCGGTCTCTTGCCAGTGCCAGCCGGCCTCGGTCGGCGCCACCGAGGTTTCAGACGCCGCTTGGGGCACCGCAACACTCACCGCGCCGGGGTCGGCGCCACCACATGCCAACAGAAACAACAGCCAGCTACCCATGAATCCACACCACTCCACGGTTGCCGTCCACGGTGATCTCCTGACCGGTTCGGATGCGACGCATGACGCCGTCGATGTTGACGACTGCAGGCACCTTGTACTCCCGGGCCACAACCGCACCATGGGATAGCCGACTGCCCATCTCGAGCACAACCGCCCCGGCCGTGAGAAACAGCGGAGTCCACGCAGGGTCCACCGAGCGCGTGACCAGGATTTCGCCCGGAAGCAGCTGATCGCCCTGATCGATCCCATCAAGCACCCGCGCGATGCCGCGATGCCGACCAGGACTGATGCCAAGCCCCTGAAGCCGGCTGCCGCTCTCGTCCATCACGACGCCTTCGTCGCCTCGCAGGAACACCGGTGGGTCGGTCGCTAGGTCGACGGCACGCTCTGCGCGTCGACGCTCGACCAGGGCCGGCACCGGACCTGCAGGCAAGGTGCCATCGACCAATCCGCACACCTCGTCCCAGGTCAACAACTGGACGTCGTCTGCCGTCGCCAGATGCCCGTCTTCGGTCAGGCGGCCTCCGAGCCAGTGCAGGGTGCGATGCATCGAGTGCAGCAGCCGATCGAACTGAAAACGCTGGTTCTCGCGAAGCAGCAAGTAGCGACGTGTGTAGTGCACCAAGCCCGCGATGGTCCAGCGTCGAAGGCTCTCGCCCTTGAGGCGTCGCTTCACCTCGGCCTCGGCTGCCGTGAACAGCTCCTCTTGTTCGACCGAGCGGTCCCCCGGAGCCAGCGTGGTCTTGCGGGCGGCCTTGAGAAGCGGAACCAGAAGCGCAGGTTTTTCGGCCCAGCGCGGCGAGAAGACTTCCCAGCTGGCATCGGCACGGTGGCCAAACTTGGCCAAGAACTCGCCCAGGCGCTGCCAGAACACCGTCAGCCCCGGCTCGCCGTCCTGTTCCAGCTTCTGCAGGTCTTCGTCCGTCGCCACCGCAGCAAGCTCGTACAAGGCCTCGTTTGCGGCCAGCGTCCGATTTCCAGGAGGACAGACCGCCAACGCTTCCATCAGTCGCATTGCATGCTCGGGCAGCCAGTTCGCCAGTGCGCCTTCGAGCAGCTGGTAGAACAGGTTCGCGAACAGCAGGCTGGTGATGTGGACCTCGATGTAGCCGCGCAGCAATTCGCGCTGAGCCACCACCAACCGAACGGCATCGGCCTGCGACATCGGCGGCCGCGATAGCCCCGGCAGCTCCCGCTCCATGCGCTGCTCGAACTCATCCCACCGGGTGTGGTTGGTGAGCGGGTTCCACCGAAACCGCTGCCATCGCCTCTCCATCGCGGTTTCTCGGAAGATCGACAGGTAGACGGCGAGCCCCGGCATGACCGCAAACCGACGCCGCCAAGCCCAGGCCTCTTCGGTCGGCAGGAACTCGAGCATAAAGGTCGGCGGAGGCGCGCCGGGCAGCTTGAAGGCCAAGTGGCGAAACACGGTGACGTTGAAGAAGGGCCGGCTGGCCACGAGTCGGAACGCGGGCCCGCCTCCCAGATACCGGGCCTGGGTGCGTGGATAGGCAACAAACCACTCGAGAATGGGTGCGACCAACGACCACCCGAGCGGTGTTGCCGGCTGATTCCAGCGCTCGCCGATGAAGCGCCGGGTCCACAGCACGTCGTCCCGCACCCGTGGCGTGCCCGTGCTGGTGATGGGGCGCGCCTGCAACAGGTGCAGCTGACCGGCCTCGTCCATGGCCCACTCGACATCCTGGGGCTCTCCGATCTCACCTTCGACCCGCAGGCCCAGCCGACACAGGCGGAACAACTGCGAACGCTCCAGGGTGCGCGTCCCGATCAATTCAGTCTGCAGAGGCTCGGGTCCAGTCGTGCCATCGTCCCGCAGCACCCACTGATTGGTGATCTCGGGCAGATCTTCCTGCATGAGCTGCAGCCGGACTCTGGACAGCAGCCGCTGTACCGGAGCCGGGGCCTTCCGAGGACGTCGCACCAAGAACCAATGCGGAGTGACCTGACCGGCCATCAGCCCCTCGCCGAGTCCCCACGTGGCTTCGACCACCATCTCGCGCCACGAGCCTGTCAGCGGGTTGACCGTGAACAGCACCCCGCTGCAGCGCGGCTTCACCATGCGCTGGATCAGCACGGCCATCGAGCCCGGCGTCGGACCTCGACCCGCTCGATAGGCCAAGGCCGGCTCGGCATAGAGGCTCTGCCAGCAGGTACGCAAGGCATTGGCCACCTGATCATGCTGCACGTCGAGCACACTCACGAACACGCCCGCGTAGCTCTTGCCTTTGCCGTCTTCATCGATGCCGGACGATCGAACGGCGACCCGCGGACCCAGCTTTCGCAGGTGCCGAGCCAGCTGGTCATGCCAGCCTGGCGGAAGTTCCGCCGCGGCGAGCTCCTCACGCATGCGCTTGGCGTCGACATCTGTGGGCTGGCGGGACAGGCGCTCGGCCAGCGGGAGCAGCCCATTGTGCCGGAGCATTTGGTGCATTCCGTCGGTCGTCACAACAAATGCGGCGGGCACGGGCAGGCGCTTTCGAGCCAAGCGACCCAGCTGCAGAGCCTTGCCCCCAACCCGCTGTACGTCGGTTGGCTCGATATCGGAGAGGCGGAGGAAGGCGGTCACGAGGCCCCGGCTAACCGGACCTCACCCGCCCCAAGCTTGACACTCCAAGATCAGGCGGTAATAAGTAAAGAAGACGGTGGTACAGCTCCCATGTTGTGGACCACCCACGACGTCGAGAACAAGCCCACGGCTTGGCAGTGACCCTAGGTCACTCCGCATTCGAACTCTCTTTCGTCCGACGTCTTTGTTGACTCATTCCGGAGGCCCCAATGGGTCGTTCATGGTGATGAATCCATCCAATCCAGTCATCGTCCAAGGCGATGGCAAGGTTCTTCTCGAAGCCAAACATGCGGACTTCGACAAGGCACGCGACTTCCTCGCTCGATTCAGCGAGCTCGAGAGTTCGCCGGACTTGTTGCACACGTACCGCATCACGCCCTTGTCCCTGTGGAACGCCGCATCAGCCGGCATGACCAAGGACGAGATCGTCGACACGTTGCGCGGCTTCAGCAAGTTCGACATCCCGGGCGATGTGCTGACGACGATCGACGACACGATCACCCGCTACGGGCTGGTCCAGCTGCACGCGCACCCCGACGATCCCAACCACTTCATCCGCGTGACCTTCGCCACGCTCTACATCGAAAAGCTCGTCAAGAAGACCGATGTGGGCAAGGACCTGCTCGAGCCCGACGGCCGCCGCTACATGAAGATCGAAGCGGGCATGCGCGGCATCTTCAAGCAGCGCATGCTGCTCGAGAACTGGCCGGTCGAGGACTTGGCCGGCTTCCGCCAGGGCGATCCTCTTCATCTCAACCTGCGCGAGACCACCCGCGGTGGAAACCCCTTCGGCATTCGCGACTACCAACGCGAAGCGGTCGAGCGCTGGTACATGAATGGCACTCCCCAAGGTGGCCACGGCGTCGTCGTGCTTCCCTGTGGCGCTGGCAAGACCATTGTCGCTTTGGCCGCCATGGCAGCGGTCGGACAGCACGTGTTGGTGCTCTGCAACAACCAGTCTGCAGTCAACCAATGGGTGCGCGAGATCATCGACAAGACGAACCTGACCTCGAAAGAGGTGGGCTCGTACACCGGCAAAGAAAAGCGCATCTGCCCGATCACCGTGGCGACCTACCAGGTCCTCACCTGGCGACGCAGCAAGAACGCCGAGTTCGAACACCTGCACCTGTTCAAGGACCACAACTGGGGTCTGCTGGTCTATGACGAGGTCCACCTGCTGCCAGCCCCCGTGTTTGGCGCGACCGCAGGACTTCAGGGACGTCGCCGACTGGGCCTGACCGCCACGCTCATCCGCGAAGATGGCCGCGAAGGCGACGTGTTCAGCTTGGTCGGTCCAAAACGCTACGACCTGCCCTGGCAGGTACTCGAGAAGGCCGGTTGGGTCGCCGAGGCCCACTGCTTCGAGGTGCGCGTACCGTTCAGCAGTCGAGACCGAGACAGCTACGAAGACGCCAAAAAGGCGGACCAGTTCCGCATGGCCTCCGAGAACGCGCTGAAGATCGACGTGGTCAAGTCGATCGCGCAGCGGCACAGCCAAGACAATGTGCTGATCATCGGCACCTACCTGACGCAGCTCAAAGAGCTCGCCGCAGAGCTCGGCGCTCCGCTCATCACTGGCAGCACGCCGCAAAAGGCGCGCGACCATCTGTTCGGCAAGTTCCGCAACAGCAGCATCAAACTTCTAGTGGTCAGCAAGGTGGCGAACTTCGCCATCGACCTGCCCGACGCAAACGTCGCCATTCAAGTTTCGGGTTCATTTGGCTCACGCCAAGAAGAGGCACAGCGGCTCGGCCGCATCCTCAGACCCAAGCCGAACGGCGAAGACGCCATATTCTACACAGTGGTCACGTCCGACAGCAAAGAGCAGGAGTTCGCCCTCAAACGCCAACTTTTCCTCGTTGAGCAGGGTTATCGCTACCACATTGAGGAGAGGGCAGCGGTCTAGCAAAGACCTGCTCTCCCGGAGATTTCGACATGTCAGAAGAGACCGTGGCCCAACAGGCCGGTCCTCCCCAAGGCGCCGATGGCGGCGACACGGGCAAGAAGAAGCGCCGTCGTCGGCGTCGCAAAAAGAAGGGTGGCGGAGGCGGCGGAGAACGCCAAGAGCTCGGCGGCCCCAATGTCTCGCTGCCTAGTTCGGGCCGCAACCCGCACCACAAGCGCAACAGTCGCCCCCGACGCGGAGCTCCAGGCTCACCCCTGGGCAAGCGTCGCCGGCTCAACCGCGCCGAGGTCGACGAGCTAAGCGCCTGGCTGCGCCGCATGCCCGACGGCTTGGTCAGCAACCTGTACCGAGGCCTCGGTGGCCAGCCCAACCGCGTTCCAAACCAAGAGCGCATGATTCAGCTGGCGGTCCGTGCCATCGCCCAAGGCAGCCGCCTTGCGACCCTGCTCAAGGCGGTCCAAGAGCGCGACCGCAAGGCCATGAGCGCACTGCTCCAGGCCGGCGGCATCGCCCACGCCGACGAGTTCCACCGCGAGCTGTCGCTGTCCTTTGGTGGGCACGAGCGCGAGTGGCAGCGCACCCTCAAGGTCTTGGCCGAAAAGGGTGTTGTTGTCGCCAGCCAGCAGCAGGACGGCGCCTTCTTCTACATCGTGCCCGAGCCACTCATCGACAGCCTGCTTGCAGAGCTGAACGACGAGCTGATGTTGCCGCAGTTCGATCACGAAGACATGCGCATCATCGACGAGAGGCCCTTCTGTCCGCCGCTGGACTTCTCGATCACGTCGTTCGCGACCTACGTCGATCAGAACAACCCGCGCCTGACCCAGCGTCACGAGATCTACCGTCTCGACCAAGAAGAGATGGACGCCTTCTTCAAACAGATCTGGGAGCCCGACAGCGAACTGTTCAGCTTCCACCTCGATTTCCTGATGATGCACGGCATCATCGAGCTCAAGGGCGAGTACTTGTCGCTCAATCGCGACGTCATGGAAGAGTGGCTCATGCTCGAGCCCGAGGACCAGCGCGATCTGGTCTTCCGCGCCCTCGAAAAGCGCTTCCCCCTGGCCGAGTGGGTGTTGTGGGCCATTGACGGCGCCGGCACCGGTTGGGTCGCCGAGCGGCCGCTGGTCTCGATCTACCGTCGATGGAAGCGTGGAGAAAACTGGCGCGACCGATTCAGCCGCGGCACATTCGGCTCCGGCCGAAGCCACGAGCGCGAGAGCTTCAGCTTCTCGCCGTTGGTCCGCTGCGGAATCCTCGAGATGGGCCAGTGGGGCCAAGAGAAGTTCTACCGCCTGTCCGACCGCGGTCGACGGCTGCTGCATCCTCCCGAGGACGACGGCTTCACGCAGTTCTACCTGACGCCCAGCTTCGAGATCATGGCGCCTGCAGGCCTGGCTCCGATCTTGCTCTTCCGCATTGGCGAGCTTGGCGAGCTGACCGGCTGCGACCGGGCGAACTCGTACCGCATCACCGAAGTGCACATCGAGCGAGCCATCGAGAAGGGCTGGCGTCGCGATGACGTGCTGCAGTTCCTGCGCGACAACAGCCAGATCGGCCTGCCCGAGAACGTCGAAGCGACGCTCAAGGGGTGGATTGGTCATACCGGCGATGTTGAATTCCACGACCTGTGCCTGATGACGGTGCACCGCAGTCAGATTCGCAAGCTCGAAGGCAACAAGAAGATCAAGCCGTACATCCTCCACCGCTTCGCTCCCGGCATGTACGCCGTCGACCGCATGCGCCGTGAAGAGATCGCTGCGGTCCTGACCGACTCGCGCTTCGCACCTCGACCCGAGGTACGCGGCTACCCCGGCGACCCAGAGCAAGTCGAGGCACGCCAGGCGCTGCACAAGATGATTGCCGAGGCCCGAGAGCTCGCTTGGGACCCGGGCACGGTGGCCAACCTCGCCCCACCCGAGTCGCTGCACGCGGTTCCCGGCACCAAGGTGGCCAAGAAGGTCAACACCAAGGCCGATCTGCCCCCCGAGGTCGACGCCGACGAAGCGCGCAAGATCATCGACCAGGCACTCATCAAACAGTCCGACCTCGAGATGGTCTACGTGGCCAAGGATGGACAGCGCCTGCCCTGCCTCGTCGAGCCACACCGAATCGCCTTCAAGGGCACCAGCGTGGTGCTAGTCGGCCTCGATACCAACGAGAATGAACGCCGCACCTACCTGCTCGACCGGATAGAGCGTCTGGCGATCGCCGGAGGTGCTCCGTGAGTGAAGTCAACGCCGAAAAGCCCGGTTTCGAGTCCGCCCTCGAACAGCTCGAACAGCGCGTGCGCAAGCTCGAAGGTGGCGATGTCCCCCTCGAACAGGCACTCGAGTTGTTCGAAGAGGGCGTGGCCCTTGCTCGCACCTGCCACGAACAGCTCGAAGCTGCCGAGAGCCGCGTCGCTGCGTTGTCCCGTGGCCCCGCCGGCGTGCGTGAACAAGCACTGGCCGAGCCCGAGTAGTCCTCTACAGCGGACAGGGGCGGTTGGCTTGGCCCGGCGTCCCGTAGTTGCCGGACGAGTCATAGCCCAACGTAGACTCGCACCACGACGCTGGCGAGTCGTTGTCCACGTCGTTCATCTTCGATGGGTCCAGCTGAAAGCTGTGTGACGGACGGGCCCACTCCGAGGAGTAGACCACCTGGTCAATCGGCTCGTCGACGCCCGGAACCCGCAGCACAAACTGCCCGCTTGCGGCCAGATACATTCCCGGCGGAAATCCCATCATTTCTTCGTCTGGGCCGCCACTGCCCACGACTCCATAGGACCAGCCCCCCAGAACTCGGGGTTCTTGGATGTTGGGCACGTCGCTGCCATCTCCGAAGAGCACGTTCGCCATGTCGATAGGTTCAGAGGTGTTGTTGTAGATCTCGACCCACTGCAGGTGGGAAGCGTCTTGGGCGGCCAGCATGACCTCACTGATGACCAGGTCCCCTGTCCTCAGGCCCTCCTTCCATTGGTTGTGCGTGACCCTGTAGAACCCAGCGCTCTCATCTGGTGGAGAGATGGTCATCGCATAGACGGCGCCTGGCAGCATGTCGAAGTCGACAGTGTGCGGGGACGACGAGTTGTTGTCCCGGGTGACTTCTGTAAAGCCCTGGGAGCCCTGTGTGACGGACACGCTGATGTCCATCGGCCCGCCGGAATTCCACGCCACCTCAAAGCTGAACGTCCCGGGCTCATCGACCTGAAAGTTCAGCCAGTCGACGTTGCTCTCGTAGAGTTCCGGATCTTCCCGCAGCACCCCGAGCGCGCCACAGATGTTCAAACCAACCGTGTCTTCTCCGACGCGGAAGCGCTCTCGATCCATGTCGAAGTCCTGAAGATACTGCCCCCTCAAGTCGACATCGCACAGGTCGCCGAACCAGGTCTCTTCCTGCTCGATTCCCGCGGGGTTGTTCTCGTCGAACAGACCATCTTTGCGCTCGGAATAGGTATCAAAGGCAATGAGGCAGCCAGAGAGCAGAGGAAATAGCAGGATCAACTGCCTCATTTCTTTGTCCCGAGTGCCTTGAGAGTGACGACACCGCCCACCCCCCACAGCAAGTAGGCACTGCTTCCGGTGATCACCTGCATCGAGAAGGCTCGGTCCACCTCGCCTTCATCTTGGTTGGTCGCGATGGTCTCGGTCAGGAGTGCAGCGGGAACGGCCAGAACAGTACCTATTCCCACCATCGCCAGGCCCGTTCGCAGGCCCTTCTTGCGGCTGTATCGTGACGTGTCCGGCGCCGATGTTGGCCCAGCTATGGAGGGCGGCTCCGCCGTGACCCCCGCGAGCTTGTTGGCTAGGGCTTCGCGGGCCTGGGGATCGGCGGAGTATTCGAACAGCACACTGTCCGAGAACAGGTAGGCCGTGCGCACCGTGCCTCCCTCGTCATCGAGCAGCTGGGCAACCGTCGCGCGCGCCGTCGGCCGCATCACCGACAATTCGCCATCGAAGCGAAGCTCACCTTCGACCGGGGCGACGAGCTCGAGCTTGGTGTCTTCGGACTGAAAGGCCTCGTTGTACAAGATGGCAATCGGATGGCTCTGCGGGACCATCTCGGGCGGCCATCGGTAGTCGGGTTCGGCACGGTAGGCCGCAGCCAGGGACTCTCGGGCCCGGCTCTCGTCGCCACCGACAAAGGCAGCAATGCCCAACATGCGGTGGATGTTGGCCGCCTCGCCAGTGGTGAACCGGTCGGTCACGCACGGCAACATCAGGCGCACTTCTTCGACACCACCGGTGAATCCTTCGACATCGAGCCCGGCATAGGCGGCCGCACTGC
Organism: uncultured Enterobacteriaceae bacterium; assembly: GCA_964471355.1. Taxonomy (GTDB): domain Bacteria; phylum Myxococcota_A; class UBA796; order UBA796; genus CAYYHT01. The sequence goes on along the minus strand of CAYYHT010000004.1, from coordinate 15,890 downwards.
GATCGAGCGCTTGGCTGACTTCGGTGGTGCGAGCGGTGAACGCACACGGGGAGGTGTCTTGTGCCGCCGCTGGGAGCGCCAGAATAAGAGTCGCCAGGATTGCCGTGCAGACGCGCATGATGTGGGATCCTATCTGATTGGCACCGCGTCCGACATGCGCTGTCTGACCCTAGTGCGTTCGGGTCCCCATGGAATCTTTGCACCGGCTTGCTGTAGTCTCTGCTACTTCAGGCCCCCCGGGGAGCGAACCCACATTGTTCGACCACGTCGGAAAGAACATTGACGAAGAGGCCGCCAAACGGTCCGCACAGTCCGTCCTTATGACGATGGTGCTATTCGGAGCGTTGGGAGCGGGCTTGTTTGCCTACACCGCCTGGAGGGTCACCGAAGCCGTCATCGGGCCGATCCTCAACGAAGTCGATGTCGACATGGTCGAGCTTGACGAGCCTGAGGAAGAAGAGCTGCAAGCCCCTGCTCCTCCGCCTCCACCTCTTGCGGCCGAACCCGAGCCCGAAGAAGAAGAGGAAGAAGAGGAGGAGGAAGAACCCGACGAGCCCGAGCCCGATGAGATGCAGGACCCACAAGAGCTCGACAAAGAGGTCGAGACCGAGATCAAAGAGACCAAGGCTCCTGCCGGCAGTCCCGAGGGCCACGCACAAGGTCAAGAAGGCGGCACCGTGGGCGGCGACCCCGAATCCGACTGCCTCGACTGCACCGGCACCGGTAAGGGCATCAAGAAGATTCACAAGACCGACATTCGCTACAAGCGCCCCTGCGTCGGCGACTTCTTCAAGTACCCCAAGGCCGCAGAAGACCTGGGCCTGGGCCCGGTCCGATGCATCGCCCGGGTCTATATCGGGGCTGACGGCGTTCCCTACGACGTCGTTCCCGACAAATCGAAGTGCCCGATCGCGTTCCACGACGCGACCCGGGCCGGCATCTACAAGTGCAGCTGGTACCCCTACAAGTCCCCCGGCACGAAAGAAAAAATCCCTGTTCAGACCATGCTCGGCGTGACCTTCAACCCGCCGCGATAGAACGCGTCTCGTTCGCTTTCACGGAGTCCCATCCCCATGCTCCTCTTCCTACTTGAATCCGCCGCTTGGGCCAGTGATCCCGAGGTCGGTTTCACCATGACCGACATCTGGACGCACTCCGGGTACCTCGCCCGCAGCGTCATCTTTACGCTTGGCCTCATGATGGTCGTCGCGATCATCGTGTCGATCGAGCGCATGATCGCCTTCAGCAAGGCCCGAACCCAGTCCATGCAGCTCGCCGCACAGATTGTCGGTCCTCTGCAGCAAGGCGACATCAAGCGCGCGCTGGTTGTGGCCGGCAGCGAGAACTTCAAGAGCGCCTACCTCGGAGCCGTGCTTCGCGCGGGTCTGGGCGAGCTCGAGCAGCGCCTCGACGAATATGGAGTCGCCAACGCCAAGCGCGCCGTCGACAAGGCCATGAACGAAGAGATCTCCAAGGCCCGTCGCGGCATGAGCATCCTGGCCACGGTCGGCTCCACAGCTCCCTTTGTCGGACTGTTCGGCACCACCTTCGGCGTTATCAACGCCTTCCAGGGCATGGCCACGGCCGGTTCAGGTCTGGCCGCCATCTCGGCCGGTATCTCTGAAGCCCTCATCACCACCGGTGTGGGCATCGGTGTGGCGGTCGTCGGCGTGTGGTTGTTCAACTACTTCAACGGCCGCATCGAGAAGGTGACCGACGAGCTCATCAGCTCCGAAGCCGACTTCATGGACTGGGCTCATAAGCAGCTTCAGCCTCCACCCGACCCCGCAGCCGGCAAATAGGAGACCCGATTGGCTGGCAAGCTGGGAACAGGCCATGGACCCATGGCCGACATCAACGTCACACCACTCATCGATGTGGTGCTGGTGCTGTTGGTGGTGTTCATGGTCATCACGCCCATGCTGCAGTCCGGACTGCCCGTCGACCTGCCCATCGCCACCCAGACCACCACGGTCAATGACGTTGGCCAGTTCATCGTGGTGTCGATCACCGCCGATGAAGGCGTCTGGGTTGAGCAGGTCAAGGTCTCGGACGACGACAACGTGCTCGACGCCGATCTGCTGGTCGCCGAACTGACCGCCCAAGTCGCGGTCAACTCCGAGCGCCAGGTGCTGGTCAAAGCGGACCGCAACCTGCCCTACAAGGACGTGCGCGCAGTCATGGATCCCATGGCCGAGAACCGCTTCACGAACATCCTCGTGGCCGCCGGGAAGGAAGAATGAGCGCGAAGCGCGAAATGAGCAGCCGAGTGGGGGTCCAATAAATGGGCGCTCAACTCGGCAGCAGCGGCGTGATGTCGGAGATCAACATGACTCCGCTCATCGACATTGTGCTTGTCGTCTTGATCATCATGATGGTGAACATCCCGATTCAGATCGAGCAGATGGGCGTGAAACTGCCGGGCCAGGTGCAGACAAGCATTCCCAAAGACGTGCCTGTCGAGCAGCTGATCATTGCGGTCTATGCCGAAGACGAAGAGGGGAAGCACCCCGTCGCGCTCAACCGCAAGCTGATGAACCAGGACGACATGTTCTACGAGGTCACGCGGCGATTGCGCCCCATGGCCAAGAAAGCCGTCTTTATCGATGCGCACCCCGAGACGCCCTATGGCTTGGTGGTCGACATGATGGACTTGGCACGCGAGGCCGGAGCCGCCAAGGTCGGCCTCGGACGCCTCAAAGAAGCCGGTCCGCTGCCGTGGACCTCACTCGCCGCGGGCACGCGTCCCAAGGGCGTGATCATCGGCAGTCCGACGGTCGTCGGACCACTCAAAGACGTCGCCGCCGACGCCGCCATCACACCATTCAAGGGCAACCTCGAGGCCTGCTACAACCTGGGCCTGGCCACGGACCGAGAGCTCTCGGGCCGCGTCGTACTGCGAATCGGCATCGGGCCCGACGGCGAGCACATGTCCGAGAAGATTAGCTCCAGCAATCTCGAGAATGACGCCGTCGAGACCTGCATCTCCGAGCTGCTACCCAGCATTGCATTCGAAGCACTGGGCTACCGCGACAACGGCGAAGGCCTGACCGCCATCGTGCAGTACCCACTGATGTTCAGCCCGGGCTGACTGGGCCGCTCCGCATCAAGGAGGGGCGAGCTTCGTCTCGCCATCAAGGAGGGGCGAGCTTCGTCTCGCCATCAAGGAGGGGCGAGCTTCGTCTCGCCATCAAGGAGGGGCGAGCTTCGTCTCGCCATCAAGGAGGGGCGAGCTTCGTCTCG
>CAYYHT010000004.1:7333-12547 GCA_964471355.1 uncultured Enterobacteriaceae bacterium | reverse complement strand
TCAAGGAGGGGCGAGCTTCGTCTCGCCATCAAGGAGGGGCGAGCTTCGTCTCGCCCTCACAGGTCCCACTCCCCCACCGAATCCGACCACGCGTATCGGGAGCACTCCTGCCACTTCGCGTCCGGGTTGAACAAGACATAGGCCACCGTCTCGGCCCAATCCCGCTCGTCGCGGACAATGCGGTCGAAGTAGTCCTTCTGCCACACCGGCCAGGCCCGTGCATTGTCCTTCAGCTTGCGCCCAGTGAAGCCCTTCCAGCTCTGCACTGCACGCTCTAAAGGGAACCCCTGAAACGGCCGAACAACGACGTGCACGTGGTCATCCATGACGGCGTGTGCAATCAATTCGTAGCGCAGGCCATCGAAGAATCGCAACGCGGATTGCACGAGCGTGCGCTCTCTTGGTTGTAGCCCATGGACCTGCGTCGGGCTGAGCCTCCAGATGACGTGGTAGGTCGCAGCGTCCACTCGCCAGTGAGGAAGTCGGTTGGTGTGCGCCCTGAAGTTCTGCATGACGGTAGGTAGATTCGACAGGTCGCAGGACAAGGAAATCTGGGCGCATCGGTCCGTAGCTAGCGAGACGAAGCTCGCCCCTCCTTGCAGTGACGCGAAGCGGAATGGGCGAGACGAAGCTCGCCCCTCCTTGGAGCAGTGAATGGGCGAGACGAAGCTCGCCCCTCCTTGGCCCGCATGGTTACGGGGCGCGGCATGTCTGAAGCACCTCAATTCCTGTCTGTCGTGAGCAATGAGCTCGACCGATGGATGGACCCTCTGTTCAACGATGCGTGGCCGTCCGGATTCGCGGCACCGGCCCGCTATGCCCTGTTTGGCGGTGGCAAGCGCGTTCGACCCGCCCTGTGCGTCGCGGCCTACCAGGCGGTAGCACCAGATCCTCAGGCACTGGGCCAGGTGTTGCCTGCAGCCGCCGCGCTCGAGCTCGTGCACACCTACAGCTTGGTGCACGACGATCTGCCAGCGATGGATGATGATGACGAGCGGCGCGGACGCCCGACGGTCCACATCGCCTATGACGAGCCCACCGCCATCTTGGCGGGCGATGCGTTGCTGACCGAGGCATTTCGGGTGCTCGCCGTGCAAGAGCACTGGTCCAGCGCCTCAAAGGCCGCATTGATCGGTCGCCTGGCTACGGCCGCGGGCTACCACGGCATGATCGGCGGACAGGTCGCAGACATCAATGGCGTACAGACGCTCGAAGATCTGACACGCCTGCACCGGGGCAAGACCGGCGCCCTCATCCAGGCATCATGCTGGATGGGTGCGGTGTGCGGCGGCGCCGATGCCATTCATCTTGCGGCACTCGACGCGTACGGCGCGGCAGTGGGCCTGGCTTTTCAGTTGGCCGACGACTTGCTGGACGAAGAGGAAGATGCCGAAGAGGGTGGCCCTCCTTCCTTCGTCAAGCTCCTTGGCGCCGAGGAAACCCGCCGCCGGGCTGTCGAACTCTGCGACGAAGCAATCGGACTGGCCCAACAACTCGAGCGACCAGACACGCTGACCGCCCTGGCCCAATTTATTGTCGAGAGAAAGATCTGAGCGCTCGAGGTGACACGGGCGTACTGGGGTGGTGTTGGAGTACACAGACCCCCCTATGCAATCACGCACGGACAATTCAGCGCTCGCTGCGTCGCAGCGCCCCCACCACGTCGGAGTTGCCGCGATGAGCAAGCCTGTGCGACTCGACGCCCTGTTGGTCAAGCTGGGCCTGGCGGCGAGCCGTGCAAGAGCACGCGAGCTCATCGAAGAGGGCAGCGTGATGGTCGATGGCATCGTGTCCGCCAAGGCGGCTCGGCAGGTGCGTCCTGAACAGACTCTGACGCTGGTTCGCGAGGACCACCAATGGGTCGGCCGCGGCGCACTCAAGCTGCTGGGCGCCATCGAGCCAATGGGCGTCGACCCGACCGACATGACCTGTGCCGACCTGGGCAGCAGCACCGGCGGCTTCACCCAGGTCCTGCTGCACAAAGGTGCAGTACGCGTCTATGCAATCGACGTGGGCACCAACCAGCTGGCTTGGTCCCTGCGAACGGACGACCGGGTGGTGGTCATGGAGGGCGTCAATGCGCGCTACCTCGACGCACTACCCGAACCAATGGATCTGGTCGTAGGCGACCTGTCCTTCATCTCGCTGTCGCTCATTCTTCCGACCGTGGCCCGGATTCTGCGTCCCGGCGGCCGAGCCGTCTTGCTGGTCAAGCCTCAGTTCGAGGCGGGTCGCGATCAGATTGCCAAGGGTGGCAGGGTCCGTTCAGACGCCGCACGAGCCGACGCTATCGCCGGTGTGGTGGCCGAGGCCCAGACCGCCGGCTTCCATGTTCTCGACCAGCGCGACTGCGTCCTAGCAGGTGCAAAGGCTGGAAATATTGAACACTTCATCTACATCGAACTAGCGGGTGCGGTGCTCGATGAGTGATCCTCTCAACAACAGCACTACAAGGCCCTTGAGCACGAATTGCCGTGCTAGAGTCCGGCCTTGGAGGAGTCCAAACATGCGGATGCTTCGAAACAGCTCTGTCCTCACCATCGCCGCCCTCGTCGGCCTGGGTGTGTCCTGCAACTGGATCGACACAACCACGTACCAGAACGCTATCGCTTGTCTCGACAAGGATAATGACGGTGCAAACTTCGGTTCCAGCTGCGACGTTGCCGGTTCAGTCGAAGACTGCAACGACGATGGCACCCTGCGAGGCAGCGAGGAAGTGCCGGGAACGGACGAACGCTCCGATCCGAGCCTTTGGTACGACGGACTCGACAACGACTGCAGCTTCAGCGGTGTTGGCACCGAACACGACGTGCTCGACTTCGATGACGACGGCTTCCCCGGCATCAGCTTCGATGACTGGGTCAGCGAGGGCTACGAAAAGCTCTGGCCTCAGAACCTGCCAAAAGACGCCCTGAGCCTCGACTGCAACGACGAGGACGACACGATCAACCCGCAGGTGGTCGAGAGCCGCTACGACGGCATCGACAGCGACTGCCTGAACGACGACGACTTTGACGCAGACGGCGACGGCTACGTGCCGCCCGATCAGTACGACCTGTACCAGACCTATTCCGACGCCAGCTGGTTCACCGATCTGCCAAGCGGGGACTGTGACGACTCCAAGGCCAACGTCAACCCGGGCATCGTCGAGAACGAGAGCACTTGGGTCGAGGGCAACGACAGCGAGTGGTACGACGGCATCGACCAGGACTGTGCCGGCAACAACGACTTCGACCAGGACGGCGACGGCTACATCCCCGAGGAATACGCCAACCAGTGCAGCGCCTTCAACCTGAAGTACGGCTACAACGTCGACTGCAAGCTGACCTACCCGAACGTCGACGCCAGCGGTGACTGCGAAGACACCGACGCCACGCGCAACCCGTCACGGGCGGACATCCCCTACAACGGCATCGACGAGAACTGCGACAACGCCGACGACTTCGACTTCGACGGCGACGGGTTCATTCCCGAAGAATACGTGTCCCAGTACAACGGCTTCGGCAGCATGCCGTGGCACCTCGACCTCGAGGACGGCGACTGCAACGACGACGACGACACCGTCAAGCCAGGACAGCTCGAGTACCTGGACGACAGCTACGACCAGGACTGCGACGGCAACATCGACACCACGACGTTCGCGTACGGCGGCTACAAATACGAAGAGCTGCGCAATCCGGTTCTCGATGCCAACGACAACCACCTGGTGCTCGCGGTCGCCGCGGACAAGATGACGAACCCCGACGGTGACATCACTCCCATCAATGTCGACGATGTCGGCGTGGGCTTTGTGCTGCTGTTCCCGCTCGATGCCGGCTTCGAGGCCGAAGTCTCCGAGGACGCGTTCTTCCAGAACGTCAACGGCGGCCCCATGACGACCACCATCGACATGATCGCCAACGAAGACCGCATCTTCGCGGCGTACAGCTACCGCCGCCAGAGCAAGAACTGGCTGCTGGTTCGCGAGCTCATTCTGGGCACCGGCGACAACTACGGCCAAGGCGGCATCGTCTACGCGAACGTCGGCATCGACGTCGACTACACGGGCATCGACCTGCGCATGGATCCGGCAACGCCGACCGAGCCAGGCGAGTACATGTTCTGGGCCGCTGCTTGCGGCGAAGGCATGCTGCACTTCACCCAGTCGCAGATTCAGCCGACCAGCGGCGTGGTCGACAAGCTGACCCCTCTGGCCGACGCTGCAATGTGCGAGACGACTGCGGGCACGCCGTGCACCGAGTCCGGCACCGACTTCGGTGGAAAGAGCTGCTGGATTGACTTCAGCGGCGGCGACACCTACGTCAACACCTTCAGCGATACCCGTGGCAACGAGAGCTACCAGCTGCAGCCCGATCCCGAGCAGATTCTGGCCCCGAGCGGCGCGCTCGCCAATGTGCCAGAGGCCATCTCAGCCGTCACCCACGATGACTGGTTCTCGTGGTCGCAGGGCTCACTGGGTGTCGAAGTCAGCGACGGTGGCACCACCTACAGCCACCTCACGGGCACCAACACCAAGTCTGGACGCTCCTACAATGTGCTGTACACCGATGCCGTCGAGCACGGTGGCATCCTGTACATCGCCAGCGTGGTCTCGGACATCACCACCACCGACGGCACCACCGTCTGCGATACCTCGGACCCGGAGTGGTGCGGCGACGGCAACAACGACGTCGTGCTCTCATACGGCACCAAGACCGACACCCTCACCGACGTGGTCTTCCCCTACGAAGGCTCCGCCACCCCGCAGAATCCGCTCTACGTGACACTGCACGTCGACGACAACCGCGTGGGCATGGCAGTCGCCTCGGACGCACTCACCGGCACGCAAGACGCGGTCGGCTGGGTCTTCATGGGAACGCCATAGACTGGCAATATTGGGGCGCTGCGCTCCAATATCGGGCGTTCGCTGCGCTCACTTCTAGGGGCGCTGCCCCTAGAACCCCGAAAGGCCGCTATGAGCTCGCAAGGCTCGCATGCGGCCTTTCGCTATTGGGGAGCGGTCGTCCCTGCAGGCGCTCCCCCTAGCGGCCCGACGAGCCGTCGTCCCTGCAGGCGCTCCCCCTAGCGGCCCGCCGAGGCGTCGTCCCTACAGGCGTTCCCCCTAGCGGCCCGCCGAGGCGTCGTCCCCACAGGCGCTGCCCTAGCGGCCCGCCGAGGCGTCGTCCCTGCAGCGAGGAGGCAAGCGAGCTTGCTCGCGCCAGCCGACGCAGCGAA
>CAYYHT010000004.1:0-7233 GCA_964471355.1 uncultured Enterobacteriaceae bacterium | reverse complement strand
GGGATGACGCTCTCGCGAGGTGGGCCGCCCCAATATTTGCGGAGGCAAGCGAGCTTGCTCGCGCCAGCCGACGCAGCGAAGGGATGACGCTCTCGCGAGGTGGGCCGCCCCAATATTTGCGGAGGCAAGCGAGCTCGCTCGCGCCGGCCGACGCAGCGAAGGGACGACGCTCTCGCGAGGTGGGCCGCCCCCAATAATGAGACTACTCGGCATCCACGGAAGCCGGGGTCTCGCCGCGCACGGTAAACGACCTGCGGGTGCGCACACCCTGCTCGTCCTCGGCGATGGCCACGATGCGATTTGGCCCCGCCTCTAGGGTCACCGCCGCGTCGATCGACAGCGGTCCATCGGTGCCGGCTTCCCAAGAGATCTTCTTGCCGTTCACATAGACCACCACGTGCTTGATGCGGGTCTCGTCCGTAGCGGTGATGGGCACGTGGTACTCGCCAACGGCGGCCGACAGCGCGTGCTCTCCAATGGTTACTACGGGCGCCTCAATGGACACCATTGCCCCCGAAAGCGGCAGCTCAAGGGGAAGGCTCGCGACGCGCCCAAAGCGCTCGCCGCGCACGTTGAGATGCAGCGGCAGCACGTCGGGCGCCTCGGGGCCCACTCGCACGGCAAGCTCGATGGTCTCGTTGTCTCGACCCATCAACAGCGGCACCCGTCGCGCGTGGTCGAGCAGCTCGACATCGACGTCTCCGGGGAAGCCAAAGCCCACCTCGAGCCCGGCGATGCTGATGGCGGTCAGGTTCTGCACGGCAATGGAGGCGATGCGATCTGCTCCCTCACCCGTCAACTTGGCAGTCACAGACACCCGGGGCCGCTCCGAACTGAACGCGCCGAGTACGTCTGCGCCCGCCTCAATGGCCGGCTGGCCAGCACTGCGAATGGCCATGGTGACGTCGTCTTCGCGGTTTTTGACCCCCGGCCGAAGCTGCACGGTGATCTGACCCTGAGCGGACTCGCCGGCGGGCACCAGACCCACGGGCACCACCAATCCTTCCCACAGCGAGAAGCTGTCAGAGTCGAGCTGAACCACGGCGCGGTACAGCGGCTCGGTCCCGTGATTCTCGATGTCGGCCGTCAAGGTGATGGCATCGGGCCGCGATGGATCGGTGCTCGTGCTCAAGCTGACTGACGCATCGGGTGTGGTCTCAGAGAACGCCTCGGGAACAGACCAGTCGATCTCCTTGGCCTTCAGTGCATCGAACAGCGCCGCTTCCTGGCTGGCACGCACCTCGGTGATGACCTCATTCATGGCCAACAACACCGAGTCACGCTCAGGCCCCACAGAGCGCAGGACTGCTCGTCGAGCCACGTCGAGCACGGCATCTTCGCCGGTCGCATGTTCCTCGCCTCGCCAGCCAGCGCCCTCGTCGACGATGGGCACGATTTGCTCCCATCCCACTCCGGTTTCCTCGGTCGTCCAGCCACGGAAGCGGGCTCCAAAGGAATCGAGCTCGACCGGCCGCAGCACCACATCCGGAACCAGGCCTGCGTCGGCAATGCTGCGGTCGTTCGCCAGCAGGTACTGAGCGACGGTCAGCTTCAGCCGACTCTCTTCGTCCAGGTTGTAGATCTTCTGGACCGTACCCTTGCCATAGGAGCGCGTTCCGACCAGGACTGCCCGATCCAGCTCGAACAGCGCACCGGCCAAGATCTCAGAGCCCGAAGCCGTGCGCTCGTCGACCAGAATGGCCACCGCTACCCGGGGCTCATTGCCCGCGTCGATAGCATCCATGCGCGCCTGTAGATTCTGTACGCGTCCGCCATCGGGACCCACCGTGCGCAGCAGCATGCCGTCTTGCAGAAACTGGTCAGCGGACCGCGCAGCCTCCTTCATCGAGCCGCCGGTATTGCCGCGAAGGTCGATCACCAGCCCCTTGCTCAGCGCGCCCTGTTCCTTGAGGGAGCGCATAGAGGCCACCAGATTGACCACTGTCTTCTGACTGAAGTGGTCGATCTCGATGTACCCGATGTTGCCGCTGAGCACCTCGTGGCGCACATTCGGCACAATCACCTTGGCCCGGGTCAGCGGGACGTCCAAGGTCGCCTCGCCGCGTTTGACCTCCATCGTGACGATGGTGTCCAAATCGCCGCGAATACGCCTGGTCGCCTCGCTCAACGGCATGTTCACCGTCGACGTGCCATCGATGCGCACGATGATGTCGCCGATCTGCAAGCCGCCTTTGGCTGCCGGCCCATCAGCAATCAGTGCCTTGACCCACAGCTCGTCATTCTGCAGCGTCAGGGTGGCGCCAACGCCCACCAAGGTGCCCTTCAGACGCACGTCGAAGCGGTCTAGACGTTCACCCGCCAAGATTCGGGAGTAGCGGTCCAGGGACTGGGTCATGCCCTTGATGATGGCCAGGCGCAGGTCCAGATCCTCGTCGATCGGTTGCCCAGCGTCGCGCACCACGCTCTCGAGGGCGCGCAGAGCCTCTGGCAGTGTCTCCATCGATGCCACCGAGACGCTGCCAATGGCACTGCCGTCTCCGTGACGCAGGTGCACTGCATCGCCATCGGGCTCAACAATCAGCCAATCCACGCGCTCTGAGACCCCTTCCGCCGCGGACTGCAGCAACACTGGAGCCCCCACCTTTTCGGGGTACAGGTAGAGGCGATCAATCAGGTCTACTGCCCGATCGTAGGCGCGATCGGACACTTCGGCAGCCGCCGCGAACGGCCAAGCAAGCAGACTCAGAAGCAGCGGTATGCGCAGATTCGACACGATACCGATCAATGCCCACTCACCGGCTGATCGGCATCTATGCAGTTGTCAGGATACGTCTGGCCACCATGAGCTCCGAACACGATCAAACCGACCTTGGCTTCGCCGTCATTGACGACGGCCGCGCCGAGCGTACGGGCATGCCAGAGGTGGTGTTTGGACAGGGCAAGACTCCTCAACAAATCGGCTCCATCGTAGAACACTTGAACGAACGTGGGCATCCAGCACTCGTCACGAGGTTGGACGCCGCCGCTGCACAGGCGGTGCGCACTATTTTGTCAGGCTGCACATATGAGCCGGTTCCACGCCTTCTCTGGCGGTGTCCCCAGGGCCTAGAACCGTTCAAAACCACCGTGCAAGGCCGGGTGATCGTATTGAGCGGTGGCACCTCAGACTTCGCCGTCGCCGAGGAAGCTGCGCGTTGCGCAGAGTGGTTTGGCATGCACACGACCCGCCGATTTGATGTCGGAGTGGCGGGCTTGCACCGGTTGTTGTCGCGGATGCAAGAGGTGCGCGAGGCCGATGTCATCATCGCAGTCGCTGGCATGGAAGGCGCACTCGTCACCGTCGTCGCCGGCCTGGTGACCACTCCGGTCATCGCGGTGCCCACATCGGTCGGATACGGGGCGAACCTCGAGGGAGTGACGGCACTGTTGGCCATGCTCACCTCGTGCAGCGGAGGCATTGGAGTGGTCAACATCGACAATGGCTTTGGGGCTGCACAACTTGCCTATCGGATCTTAGCGGGGCGAAGGTGAAGCGACTCTGGATCGACGCGACAGTTGGGGTCGCCGGCGACATGCTCTTGTCCGCGCTCATCGACGCGGGTGCCGACGTTGCGGCCATCACCAAGGGCCTGCAGACCGTCGTGCCCGACGAGGATTGGACGATCGCCTTTGAGCCCGTCCAGCGCCGAGGCATGCGCGGCCTGCACCTGACGGGCCGTGAACCTGCCGACCACGCGGCTCACCGCCCCTACGCACACGTCCGAGGCCGCATCGAGAACGCCGCCCTTCCAGCTCGTGCGCAAGCGCGCGCCTTGGCCGTCTATGGGTTGCTGGCCCACGCAGAGGCGCGCATTCACGGCGTCGACGTCGACGACGTCGAACTGCACGAAGTCGGCAGCACAGACGCCATTCTCGACATTGTCGGGGTCTGCCTCGCCCTCGAGCAGCTCGACATTGACGACATTGTCGCCACCGCCTTGCCCATGGGCACCGGGACCGTACAGACCGCACACGGACCCCTTCCTCTTCCAGCTCCGGCGACGGTCGAGGTACTCAAAGGCTGGCCCGTCGAGCCCGCACGGTGGCCAGGCGAGTGGGTCACGCCGACGGGGGCTGCGCTGATTGCCGGCTTGGCCGAGCATGGGCCCCCGCCAGCCATGGTGATCGACGCCACCGGTTTCGGCGCCGGCACCCGGGACAGCGCCGAGGTCGCCAACTTGGTTCGCGTCATCGTCGGACATGACGAGCGCACCTTCTCGGTCGAGGACACCGTCGTCGAGCTCGCAGCAAACATCGATGACATGCCCGGCGAACACGTTCCCCCATTGTTGCAGCGAATGCTCGCCGAAGGTGCCCTCGACGCGTGGGCCACCGCCATGATCATGAAGAAGGGTCGCCCCGGACTGTGCGTGCAAGCGTTGACGAGGCCAGAGGACGCAGAGCGGCTGTCCGATGTTCTGCTGCGCCACAGCAGCACCCTGGGTGTGCGACGGAACAGCCGTCAGCGACGCGTGTTGGACCGATGGATGGTGACCGTGAAGACCAAATATGGCGACATTCGGGTCAAAGTGGCAGGCCGCGGCGGCCGGTCCTGGCACATGGCCCCCGAGTTCGAGGACGTGGCTCGCTGCGCAAACACCCATGACGCACCCCTGTTTCAGGTCCACAACGCCGCCATTGTCGCGGCCGCAGGAGAACTGGATTGATCTGGCTCTGGCTGGCCCTGAGTGCCTCTGCGACCCAGGTCGAACAGGACATGGTCCAGTGCCCTATCGGCGACGAACCGGTCCGAATTCACCGGCTGATTTCACGCAACACGGCGGGCTGGGACAGCGACGGTGCGCGCTATGCAAGCGACGGCCAGTGGCGCAGCTACGACATCGCCACCTGTCCCAACAACCTGTTGTCTCTCTACAGCGCCGACATGGGCAAAGAACTGCCAGCCGAAGACACGACGCGACTCGCACCCTTTCTGGCAGGGCTGCAGACCGAGGGCATCGACGCCGACAAGCTGGCCCTATGGCAACGCTACGAGCTGGCAGCCCGCGCCTATGACGCGCTCGGACGAGACGACAAGACGGTGGCCTACGCCTACCTCCGCGCTTCGTGGTCCGTCCGCGACGCCATCGTGGTCGGCGGCATGGAGGGATTGCGCGGCCCGGCCCACGCCAGATTGATGCTTGAACAGGCCCGGCCGGTGCTGACCCAAAACCTGCCCGCCTCGCAGCGCAAAATTCTGCTGTTCAACCTGGCCAAAATCGCTCACCGAGCGGGTCTGGACGGCGACCGAGCTGAGTTCGTGGCCGAGATCGGCAAGCTGAAGCCCCACACACAAGCCGAACAAGACGCCATCGTGGCACTGACGACGTTGGCGGCCGTCGAAGCCACGTACCAAGACAAGGCTATTGCCCGCCTTGCCGATCCGGCCAAGACCGACCTGGGCGCAGCCTATCTGCTCGCCGACCTCTTGCGGCGGCGCAAGCACCCCGAACAGGCCCTGGTGCTCTTCGACCGGGTTGCAAAAGACCCAGAATCCGACGATGCGCTGCGCCAGATGTCCACCTACCTGGCCGCCGAGCTGCGAGGCGAGAGGCCTTGGCAGCAAAAGAAGGCCGAGCGCCTCATGGAAGCAGCTCCCGAAATCGTACCGTAGGCGGAAGCTTGCCGGCCGCCGATTACGGTGTGCCGATGACGCGGATGTCGCCGCTGCCAGTCTCGGCGCGCAATGTTGCCTCGCACTGCTCGTGGTTGACGACACCGATGAGGGTGATCGAGCCCGAGCCGGTTGCCAAGTCAATGTCGTACTCGCCGCTGGGCACGTCGAAGCCGACCGAGCCCGAGCCTGTGGCCACGTCGACGAGCAGGGGCTCGTCGGTGAAGGACAGATTCACATCCCCACTGCCAGTGCCGGCCAACAGTGTGCGCACATTGAGGTCCAGACCGCGAATCGAGCCCGAGCCCGTCTCGAGCACCAGGTCGCCCGCCGCCCCATCGATGGTCAAGTCGCCTGACCCGCTCTCGGCAAACACGTCGCCCGCGACGTTAGACAGTTGGATCGAGCCCGAGCCCGTCGCAAGGTCCACCTCAGACGCGCCGGTCACGTGGATATCTCCCGAGCCCGTTTCGCCCTCGACCATCACGGCCAGCGGTACCAGGACCACGTGATCAGCACCGCAGCTCAGCGCAAAGCCCTCACAGACGGCACTGAGTGTCAGCGTTCCGCCCTCGAGCTGTGCGGTCAGCACCGGTGGTTCATTCCTCCATCGAGTCGTGCGCTCGACTGTGACCACATCGACGTCCGCCTGTCGAAGCTCAAACGTGCCCGACCCCACGTCGAAGGTGACGGTGTCGAGCTCTCCGTCGAAGGTCAGGCGAGCGGTCTCGGTGGTCAGCTCACCGCCAAAGGGGTCACCATCAACCACGATGCAGCCGCTGGCGAGCAGCGTGAGAAGAATTGGAAGGCCAAGGCGAGTCATAGGGGTCGTCTCCAGTGTTGTCCGTTGGACACCGGACCTGTTGACGAGCGCTACTAAAAGCTATGGATCGAGTCGGTACCCCACTCCGCGCACGGTGACGAGGTGAGTGCCTGACTGGGTGCCGATCTTCTTGCGAATGTGGCTGATGTGAACTGACAGCGCCCGGTCCGAGGGAGGATCGAAGCCCTCGAGGTCGACCGCGAGGGCATCTCGAGTCACGACTCGCCCAGCGCGCTCGGCCAACAGGGACAGAATGGCGAACTCGAGTGGCGTCAGCTCGGCGGGCACCCCCGCAATCAAGACGCGGTGCGCCGCTCTGTCGATGATCATCGGCCCAATTTGCTGGCTTCCGGCGGCCACCTGACGCATGCGCAGGCGAATGCGGGCAGCGAGTTCTTCGACGTAGAACGGCTTGGAGAGGAAGTCGGTGGCGCCCAAGCCAAAACTCTTGAGTCGATTGTGTCGGTCGTCTCGCCCGGACATCACCAAGACCGGGCAGCTTGAGATCTGCCGCAGCTTGAACAGAAGATCGTGCCCATCGCCATCGGGAAGACCAAGATCAAGCAGGATTATGTCCGGGTCGAACTCTGAGACCGCCCGCAGGAACGCGTCACCGGTCGCGAGCTCTCGCACCTGCATGCCCAGCTCGAGCAGGTGATCGGACACCGTGCGTCGAATCACCTCATCGTCTTCGACAAGCAGCACCCTGCCTGTCAGCTGGCTCGAACTCGTCACGCCGAAACAACCCCTGACGGGCAGTGTACCGCGTTTATTGGTCGGTGAAGGTCGCTGTGAC
>CAYYHT010000003.1:25673-34024 GCA_964471355.1 uncultured Enterobacteriaceae bacterium | reverse complement strand
CGTCGTTTCGGTACAGCCGCAGCTTGCCCTTGCCCGCCAGCTCGCTGCGAGCCACGATGCGGACCTCGTACGCGGCCCCTTCATCGACGCGCGCTGGAGCGAGCAAGTCCTCGAGCAGCACGTCGGGGCCGGTCTCGCGATCGATGGGATGCACGGCGATCTCGACGTCTTCGCCAGCGGTCAGCAGCACTTGAGCGCTCGCGTCCCCGCGGGTCTCTTCGCCGTCTGAGAGGAGGATGATGCGCCCGGTGCGATCGGCGGGCAGCAGCGCCGAGGCAAGCCTGAGTCCGCCGGCAATGTCGGTCTGGTGCGGGCTCGGCTTGGATTCCGGCGCAAAGAACTCGAGCTCGGGCTGGGCCTCGGACTCGACATAGGCCTCGCCACCAAAGACCACGACGCCGGCGACGTCCTCGGGACCCTGGTTCTCGAGCGCCTTGCGCACATATTCGTGGGCCTTGGCCTGGCCGGCGTTGCCCATCGACGCCGAGTTGTCGATGGCGAAGATGACGGCGATGGCGTCGGCATCTTTGAAGCGCGTGAGTCCCGCAAGCGCCAGCGTAAGCGTGACCAGCAGCATCAACCGGGTGCCGGCGGCCAGGGTCATGCGGGTGCGGGTCAGGTTGCGGCGCGTGTAGCGGACCCCGATCAAGATCGGAATGATCAGCAGCAGCACCCACAGGTACTCGGGTCGCTCGAGCCCAAAGACGGGGAGGAAGCTCATGCAATCCTCCGTCGATTCCACAGCCACCACTCGAGCATCAGAATCAGCAGGCCAAACAGCACGAGCTCTCGCCAGATCTCCTGACGACCGACCATCGCGGCACGGCTGGCTTGCACCTCGGTGGTCGACAGCGCCAGGGTGCTCTGCGGGCGAATCTTGGACTCACGCGGAGACAGCAGGTTTGTCGCGAACTGGTCGGTGACGCCCCCGGCCCGCACCTTGTAGACGCCGATCTGACTGGTGTCTCGCACGCGAATCAGCCCGCCGGCGATCTGCGCATCCACCGCGGTGCCATCGGGTGCTGTGACCCGCACCTCTTCGACCGCAACCCCCTCGGGCATGCGCCGCACATAGGCGGCACCCGCTGGAAGCTGCTGGGCCCCCGCCACACCACCGTCCGCCTCGGTCAGCCACCCGACCGAGTTCAGCAAGAAGACCGGCCAAGCCACACGCAGGGGCATGTCCGACTCGAGCGGGTCGAAGGTCATCTGCACGACCCGGCCGCCCTGCCGTTCACCTGCCAGCACCAACGGTCCGCCGTCGCTGTCGACAATGGGAATCAGCGCGCCCGAGTCGGTGACCATCTTGGAGCGCGCGATGCTGACTCCAGACCACTCGACAAAGCGCAGCACGGGATGGGTTCGGCGCCAACCCAGCACATGGGGGACCTTGACCTCCTCGGCAAAGGTCGCCGGGCTTCCTGGAAGCGGGCCGAGCACCATGTAGTTGTGGCCGTCTGCTGCCGGGGGCACCGCCTTGGCAAAGACGAACGCGTCGTACTTCTCGAACATGGCGGGCTTGAAGTTGCTGGGCGTGATGACGCTTAGGTCGACGCGAGGATCACCGTTCAGCGCGCGGGCGGTGAGCCAGTCTCCACCAACCAGCAACACGCGGCGCTCGGCTACCTCACCGACGACAGACCACGCCACGTTGTCCGCCGGCAGGTAGTCATCCTCGGCATCGAGCAAGACCTTGAGCAGCCCGGCCTGGGCGCCTCCGAGCTCAAACACGAGGGACAGCGGCTCATCGGGCTCGACCACTGAGTTGCGCAGGCCCACCAGCTCGCCATCGAGGAACACCGAGACCTCGGCATCGCTCTGCTTGCTGCCGAAGTTCTGTACAGTCACAAACAGCTGCCGCTCGAGCTCATTGACGGGGGAGCGACGCAGATCGATGGCGATGATGCCGCTGTTGTTGGCCGAGCGGCCGACCGGCACGTAGCGAATCTCGGTGCCGCCAGATGGCAGGTCGGTCAGGCTCTCGCCACCGCCGTCGGACAGCACCACGACCGTCACATCTTGGCGGGACTTGGCCATCGACAGGGCCAGCTGCATGCCCTCGCGCAGGCTTCCCTCGGCGCCAGTGACTGCCAGCCCATCCAACGCCCCCTTCACGAGCGCGGTGTCACGGGTGAACGGAACGCGGACCTCGGTGCGGGGTCCGGCGATGACCAGCATCACCTCGTCGCCCGGTCCGAGGTCCCCGAGCACTTCTTTGCCCGCACCAATCGCCGCCTCGAGGCGGTTGGCTCCCCAGCTCACATCGGTCGCGGCCATCGACGCCGAGGTGTCGACCACCAAGACAATCGAGCTTCGAGTGCTGGCCTCGGTCTCGAGGTAGGGCCGGGCAAGCGCCAGCGTCAGTGCCGCAAGCAACAACAACTGCAGCAGCAACAGCAGATTGCGGCGGAACTTGTCGAACGGAGAAGCGGTGCGCTCGGACTTCTCGACGACCCGCCACAGCAGGGTCGAGGGCACCACGATGCGCTTGCGTCGCAGCTTGAGGAAGTACATCGCCAAGATGGGCGCGCTGAGCACCCCGAGGGCGAGTCCAAGTGGCGCCAGCAGGTTCAACTGATGAGCCCCAGGCCGCGCAGGTCACGCATGATCACGTCTTCGAGATTGGCCGTCGACAGCACTCGGTAGTAGCCAACCCCCAGCTTCTTGCAGGCTTCTTCGACGCTGGCTGCCCACTCGCGCACGGCCACTTCGTACTTGTCCAGCACGTCCTGGTCGACGGTGACATCGACGGCCTCGCCGGTCTCTTTGTCGATCAGTCTGCAGTCGCCATCGATGGCTGGCCGCACATCGACGGGGGAGAGGATGTGGAACGCATGCAGCTCCATGTTCCGACTCGCCAGGTTTCGCAGCGACCTGTGCACGGACTCCTCGGGGCTCATGTCCACGGCGCCTGGATAGAAGAAGTCGGTGAACAACAACCCAATGCCCGCGCCCTGCTGGCGGGGATAGCTGTCGAGTGCCTTGAGCACATTGGTCTCGCCGCCGGGGTTGACCGCCTCGAGACTGCGAAAGACTTGGTGGGCCGCACGGCGTCCACGACGGGGCGGGCTGTAGTGGGCGAGCTTGTCGGACAGCCCGGCCACAGCCACGCGATCGGTCCGGCCCAGGGCCACAAAGGACAGCGCCGCCCCCAGTCGTCTGGCGAAGTCGAGCTTGTCGCCCTCCATCGATGCCGAGCAATCAACCAACAGCTGCACCGTGCGGTCGGTCTCTTCTTCGAACAGCTTGATCCACAGGCTGTCCAGGCGGCCATACAGGTGCCAGTCCAGGAATCGCAGGTCGTCGCCTGGCACGTAGGGCCGGTGATCGGCGAACTCCTGGCTGCGACCGCGTCGAAGCGAACGCCGGCCTCCGTCACGCACACCGCTGGCACGACGGCGCGAACCCAGCACCAGCCGGGTGAGCTTCTGCATCAGCCCAGGTTCGAGAAGTGCCAGCTTCTTATGCTCCGAGCTCGGCGGCGACGCGCCCTTCAACCTCGGGCACCTCGTGCAGCAACCGTTCGATGACGTCGGCGGGGGTGTGGCCCTCGGCTTCGGCTTCGAAGTTGAGTCCAATGCGATGCCGCATAGCGGGCAGCACGCAGGCGCGAATGTCGTTGATGCTGACGTGCATGCGCCCTTCCATCAGCGCCTTCACCCGACCCCCCAAAATCAGGGTCTGGCCGGCACGGGGAGAGGCACCGAAGCGGATGAACTGGTTGGTCACCGGCGCTGTGTGTCGGTTGCCCGGCTGAGAGGCCAGCACCATGCGCATGGCGTACTTCATCACCTCGGGGGCCACGGGCACCTGACGCACGGTTCGCTGCATCTCCTTGAGCTCGTCGATGGTCAGCACGGCACTCGCACTCGGCATGGCGTTGCCTGTCGTGCGCGCCATGACCTCGACCAGGTCGTTGAGCGAGGGAAAGGGCACGACGATCTTGTAGAAGAAGCGGTCGAGCTGGGCCTCTGGGAGCGGGTAGGTGCCCTCTTGCTCCAGGGGGTTCTGGGTCGCCATGACAAAGAATGGAGGAGGCAGCTGATGCGCCTTGCCGGCAATCGTGACCTGCCGCTCCTGCATGGCCTCGAGCAGTGCTGACTGGGTCTTGGGCGTTGCGCGGTTGATCTCGTCGGCCAGAAGCAGCTGCGTAAAGATGGGACCCGTCTGGAACTGCAGCGTTCGACGGCCGTCCTCGCCCTCGGTCAAGATGTGCGTGCCCAAGATGTCGGCGGGCATCAGGTCCGGGGTGAACTGGATGCGCGTGTAGCCAAGGTGCAGGCAGTCAGCCAAGGTGCGCACAAGCAGCGTCTTGCCCAGTCCGGGCACGCCCTCGAGCAGCACATGACCGTCAGCGACCAGGCAGGTGAGCACGCCATCGATGACGTCCTTCTGGCCGACGAGTACCTTGCCAATCTCGTTGCGCAGGCGTTCGAGACGCTCTGCGAACGCAGCGAGCTGTTGTTCCATTCGGGGCTGCTCCTAGTTGCCGGTGCCGGCTGAGCCAGTGGCATCAAAATAATCGCGGACCGCGTCGCGGTAGCCGGGGGGCACACGCTCATTCGAGAGCGCATCCTCGGCCGCGTCGCGGTAGCCAGCGGGAAGGTCGACCATCGGCGCTCCAGCGTCTTCGCTCGCACCGGTGAGTCGTGTAGGCATGCTGTCGATGTGACCGTCGGTGTCGATCTTGCCGTCGACTCCCGTCAGCAAGGTCTGGGCGTTCTTGAGCCGCAGTGGGTCGTACAGCTCTTGGAAGTCATCGACCTCCCAGCCCTGGTCCTGCCGAGCGAGGTCGAGGCGATTCTCGTCCTGGTGGCCCGCGCCAGAGCCTCCAGTGCCCGAGCTTCCCTGGTCTTCCCAGGTATGTCCCGTTCCCGCTGTGCTTCCAGGCTTTCCGCCCATGGTCTGGCCGCCGTTCTGGCCTTGGCCTTGGCCTTGACCCTGCCCTTGGCCTTGACCCTGCCCTTGGCCCTGTTCTTGGCCCTGACCCTGGCCCATGCCCTGACCCTGCTGGCCTTGCTGACCCTGCTGGCCTGACTGACCCTGGCTGACCTGTTGGTCGCCACCCAGTCGGCCCTGGCTGCCCTGAAGGGCGCCGTTCATCTCTTGGGCACGGTCCATCGCGGCTTCGTCTTGGGACAGCTGCTGCGCCAGCTGTTCGTTGCGCTTGAGCTCCTGGGCGAGCTGGTCCATCGAGCTGCCACCCTGGCCTTGCTGCCCTTGCTGCCCGTTCTCGCCCTGCTGACCTTGTTGGCCCTGCTGACCTTGTTGGCCCTGCTGGCCTTGCTGACCTTGTTCGCCGTTCTGGCCCTGCTGGCCTTGTTGACCCTGCTGGCCTTGTTGGCCTTGCTGACCTTGCTCGCCATTCTGGCCCTGTTCGCCGTTCTGGCCCTGCTCGCCATTCTGGCCCTGCTCGCCATTCTGGCCCTGTTCGCCGTTCTGGCCCTGTTCGCCGTTCTGGCCCTGTTCGCCGTTCTGGCCCTGTTCACCATTCTGGCCCTGCTCGCCGCTCTTGGCGTCCTTGCCGGCCTTTTCCATCGCTTCGCCCAGCCCCTGCAGGCTCTCGCTGGCGGACTCTTGCAGTCGCTTGCCGGCCTCTTGCAGCGCGTCTCCGATCTGATCTTTCTCTTCTTCGCTCAGGTTGGGCATCTCGTTCTGCAGCTGCTTTGCCGCATCGGCCGCACCGTCGAGGTCCCCTTCTTCCATCGAATCGGCGAGGTCGTCGAGCTTGCTGCTGCCCGCCAGTTCCTGGGCGGCATCTTCGAGGTCCTCCATCAGATCTTTGGCCTGCTCGAGGTCCTTGGTCAGGTCGTCGAGCTGGTCCTGCAGCTCTTCCATGCGATCGATGGCCTCTTCGGGGTCCAGACGGTCGTTCTGCAGGTCATCCACGAGCTCCTCGACCTCGCGCTCGATGTCATCGGGAAGCTCGATGGCGTGCTCGTCCTCGATCTCTTTGAGCCGGTCAGCGAGCTTGTCGCCCTCTTCTTGCACTTCGGTGTTGTCCCCCGGGTACCAGACCGCGTTGGGCGATTGAGGGATGAGGAATGCAACCAGGCACAAGATGGCCAGTGCCGGCAGCCACTTGGTGCCCTGCGGCGAGTGAACAGGCACCTCTGTGGCCACGGGCGGCAAGCGGTCGAGGGCTTGGGCAATCTCTTGAAGCACGGCCTCTTCTGGTTCGCCGCGCTCTTGGTTCTCGGACAGGAACAACGCGGTGATCAGACGCTCCTGGCTGCCCAGGGCCCGATCGAGAAATAGCGCCGCCTCGCGAGCGGTCAGTCCAGGCGCCATCGCTCCCACGCCGACACCACCGAGGGCGCCGAGCACCGGCAGCGGCAGCGCAAACCACAGGGCCGACACCGGCAGCGGCCACATCAACTTCGACCCGAGCGACACCGCCAAGCACGCGAATAGACCCGCCCACAGGCCGTACACAGCGCCCGTCAGCAAGCGCCGCTGACGGATGCGTGTCTGTCCACGCGCAATCAGGGCGCGTACCTTGTTCTCGACGGGGGGCGGCGGGAAGTAGGTCATTGGGGCATTCAGACACTAGCGCACCGGCGATGGTTCGTCTGATCCTCGTCAGGGATTGTTGCCGTTGTGCAAATGGTTCGCAGGCGCGGCGCTCTGGAGTTTGTCGACTGAGCGCGAACCGTTTTCGCATTCGGTACTCCATAGCAAGGGACAGTCCCTGTCACGTCCCCAAGCCACTCGTATGGCTGCTTTGCACTGGATCGAAAAAATGTACTCCCGCTCGCTCGTCATGCTCACACTCGTGCCCCTTCTCCTGGGAAGCGCGTGTTCCATTCTCCAGCCCAATGCGGCTGACGTACTGGAGTCTGCTGACGCCGCGTTCAGGGAGGGTCAGCTGCCGGACGCCTTCAACGAGGTCGACAAGGCGCGCACC
Source organism: uncultured Enterobacteriaceae bacterium (assembly GCA_964471355.1). GTDB lineage: Bacteria > Myxococcota_A > UBA796 > UBA796 > CAYYHT01. The sequence continues at coordinate 27,117 of CAYYHT010000003.1, read as the reverse complement.
GAGCACCCGAACCTGCGCGAGGTTCAGCTGCGCGCCGCCTATGCCTACATGCTGGCTGGCGACCATGACTTGGCCGACGAGGTGCTGGCCAAGCTGCAGGACGGTGCGGACCCCGAAGAGAGCAACGAGCTGGCGCTACGACGCGCCCTGAACGCCTTGGCAGCCGGTGAGTTCGACGCCGTGGGCGAGCACGGCATGGCGTCGCAGACCGCCGCGGGCTTTGTGATGGCCGCAGAGGTTCGGCTGGCCGATGCCGAAGTCGAAGATGCAATCACGCTGCTGAAACAGGCACGAGACAAGCCAGGCCGCGGCGCCGATACCGCCGACAAATACCTCGAGCTGCTCGAGAGTGGCGACATGTACCGAGCCGGGCTGGCCGAAGCGACGGCTCTGTGGGCCCTAGGCGACCGCACAGCCGCCTGCGACACAGCCGAGGAGCTCGTCAAGGGCCTCGACAGCGCCGACCGGGGCGAGCTGCTGTTGGTCTGGGCCGGCCGATGCGTCACCAGCGAGCGACCGGCGATTGCGGCCTCCTTGATCGAAGAAGCCAAGATGAGTGAGGTCGATCCAGACCAAGCGTGGCGTCTGCTGGCCACAGACGCGCTGGTCTCGGCTGCGGAGGGAGACTGCGCGGCCTCGGCGGCGTGGTTTGCGGCGCTCGAGGTCGGGGGCGCGCCGGCAGACGGCCTCGCCGATGCGAAAGCCACCGCGGTCGCCCTGAACCCGGACGAAGAGTGCCTCGCACTGCTTGGAGAGCCGGCGTTCTTGAAGGCCGGACCCCTCAGGGACTTCAAGAACCGCTGACCGGCGCGCTACTAGACCTCAGACACCGCCCTGTCCCCGCGGCCTCGGCGCCCTCACTCGGGCCTGGCAGCGCACAAAGCCCTCAACAGCTGGGGCGACACCAGGCATTGCGCTACGATGAGCGGTGATGAAGCCATTGGTGCAGATTATCGGTCATCGGCTGGACCGATTCAGAAGACTGCGCCAAGACATCGCCGTTGATGGTCTCATCGCGATAGATCTGATGGGTATGCGGACTCCTGACGAAGTGCTCCTTCGTCTGTGCCGGTCGTTGGGCGTTCCAATGTGGGACGTCAATACCAAAGATCAAGCCCGAGCTCGATTGTCTAGAGCCGTCGGCGAGCTCGGAGATCGCCCAGTCGGCTTGCTCGAACCGACGGCGAATTGCGGGCTCGGCGCCTGGGTGCAGCGCATGCAGCTGCAGCACCCACGGGCCAGGATGCGGATCTATGGAGGACCGGCGCCGTACCTATCGGGCGTACCGGTCACGCGGCTGACAGGCGGACGGGCGCCCGACAGGCTCATGCCGGACTGGTCCCGACTCCCGTTGGTGGTCCGACAGACGCTGGGCGAGCTAGCGCTCGGTGGCGGGATGAGCCTGCGCCACTTCGCGGCCGCTGAATGGACCGCGGACGTGATG
>CAYYHT010000003.1:0-25663 GCA_964471355.1 uncultured Enterobacteriaceae bacterium | reverse complement strand
CGCCGTTGCGGACGGCTCGAGCGACCCCCGAAGGCGACTGCGAGCAGCCGGCGCGCTCTGTTTGTGGGATGGAGTGGCCTCGCGCCGCGTGTCCATGCCCACGGAGATCGCCGCCGCGATCGTTGAACAGTTCGAGGGCAGGGAGCACACACGAGCCCGCCACGCCAACATCATTCTCGCAGGTCAGATCTGCAGCCGAAGCAGATGGAGGGCGCACCACTGGTTGGAAGACGAACCCAGGGTCCGGCGAGGATTCGAGGACGCCGTGCGGTGGTTGCCGGCGGGAGCAACGGCCATCGCGATGCTGTCAGCTCCATTCTACCTGCATTTCGGTCCGCGCTTTGCGCACGAGCCCATGCTCACCTGGCGGGCGCAAAACGCCACGTCTGGTAGGCACCAGCAGCGGACGCGCATCGACCTCGTCCACAGCAGGATTCGCGCAAATGCAAACCCCGCCTGGACCCTGCGGCTTGAGCTGTCCGAGCTGCTCCTTGATCCTCCAGAGATGGAACAAGACCATGCCTCTCTACTGCTTTCACGCGCGGAGCTCAGCGAGCGACTGCGGGAGTACGACACAGCCATTGGAGATGCTCGGGCGGCCGCTGCAATCGCCGGGGGCCGGACGCTTCGGCGAGCGTGGCTCATTGTCACGCGGATCCTCTTGCACCTCGGGCGTCTGGATGACGCCGCGGCGGCTATCAAGGGAGCGCGGGACGCGGATGTGTCGGGGGCTCCCATGCTTCATCGACACGGTGAGCTCTTCCACAGGCAAGGCCGCTCTCGTTACGCGCGTTCCCTCTACCGAGGCGCCGTTCGAGCAGCCCCGGCTGCGGACATTGGCCGCTTCATGAGCTCGCTTGCGATGTGGTACCACGAGCAAGGTCGGTACAACACCGCCAAGCGCCTCCTCGACGGGGTGCTTCGGCAGAACATCGGTGACGGCGTTTGTGCCATGGCCCACATGCAGCTTGCAGCAGTGGAAGCAGATCGAGGGGTTCCGCAGGCGGCGGTTGCCCACCTGGATCAGTCTCGCAACGGCATTGCGGACACGCCGTATATCATCGCTCTGCGTGAGCTGTGTGCTGCGCACATCGAGCTCGCGCGGGGCAACTCACTGCCTGCGGTGAGGGCGCTGAAACGGTGGGGGGCAGGGACGGCTCGAAACATGGAGGCACGTCCCTTGGCCGCGTCGCTGGCCCGTTCTGACTTGCAGCAGTCACAGTGACTGAGGTCAGAACTTGGCCCCCTCTGCATCGAAACTCCAGGCATCCGGGGCATCGGTGCTCATGTCGAGCTCGCCCATGCAGTCCTCGGGCGCGCCGCCGCCCTCCACGCAGTCGGCCACCGGCGTCAGCGGTCCTGTGCTCGACGATTCGGCGTCTCGGGCGACCTCTTCTTCGGGCCGAAGAGGGCCACGCCACGACCCAGGCGCGGGTCTCGCTGCTGCAGTTTGGAGAGGCCACAACCGATGCTGTCGCCGTCGAGTCTTCGATCACCTGGGAAGCGGACGGCACCAATGCGATGAACGAAGCCGCCGTGAACGTGGTCCCAGTCGCCTTCGACCTCGGCGCCAAGGCATACGCAAGTCGCTAGCCGCGGTTGCCGCATGATCAATTCGCTCGCTTGCGCCAGAATGGGCCATGCTGGAAGGGTCTGACACCATCGACTCCATCGTGCGCCCGCTCTCTGGGCACATCGAGGACGGCTCCGAGGACAGCCCGGAGCAGCAGCTAGAGGACTATACTGCCGGGCGGATGGGGCGTTTCACCGGAGCGGTGACTGCGCTGACCATCCTTTTTGTGCCTCCGGCCATCTGGATGGCGCCCGAAGGGGCTTCGCTCGTCCAGCTGGTCCAGCCGTTCCTCTTGTCGCCGATCTTTGCACTGGCCGGGCTTGCGCTCTTCGTTCCCATTCAGGCGCGGGCCTTCGGGGGCCTGGGCCTGGCGGTCGCTATTCTTCCCGCTCTGATGCTGGCTCTAGGGGTGGCGCCCATGACGCTACGTGACGCCTGCATCTATGAGCTGTACGCGCTGCCGGTCGTCCTGCTCGGAGCCCTGGCTTGCCGCACACACCGCGAGTACTTCCTGAGGCAGTGCGAGACCGATCGCGTTCGACAGCGACTCACCGCTGAGCTGGACGAAACCAAGGCCGCCCTGGCCGAGGCACAGCAGCACTTGGTGAGCGCCGATCGCACGGCCCTGCTTGGCGTGCTGGCCGGCGGAGTCAGCAGCGAGCTTGAGGCACCGCTGCGGTCGGTCCGAGAGCACCTGGCCGAGCTCGATTCAGGGCACGCATCGGACTCGGGCTTCGTCATCGCGAGCCTGCAGCTTGGCCAAGCCCTCGAATACCTCGAGGCGCTGTCGCAGCAAAAGCGCAACCTCGGCTGGTCCAACGACCGAAAGTTCGACGTGGTCTTCGAGGTCATGAATGCCGTCACCCTGCTGAAGTGGAAGGCTGCAGAGGCCGGCCTCGTGGTCCAGGTCGAGGGAAACCACGGCCTTCAGGTCAAGGGCGACCCGGGCAAGCTGGTCCAGGTCATGTCGACACTGCTGGAGTTCGCCATTCGCCGCGCCGCCGGCATGCCCAACGCCGACACCATCGACATCGCCGTGAGCATCGCCGAGCAGGGTCTCACCATCCAAGTGAGCGATCCCGGACCGCCCATTCCCAAGTCCGTCGCCGACCAGCTCTTTGAGCCGAACGGAACGCGCAGTCCCGATGACGCCGGCACCGGACTGGAGCTGTCGATCTGCAGGACCATCGTCGAGGGCAACCTCGGAGGAAAGCTGCACGTCGAGCCACCTAAGAATCACGGCGCCACGCTGACCATCGTCTTGCCGGTATCGCCATAGTCCCGGTCGTCTTTGGGCATGTCGACAGCAGCAACTAGCGCTGCAGCCACACGGGATTGGTGACCGCCCAGGGCTTGTGCTGGGTCGCCGGAGACACGCGCTCGCCGCCCCGGTGCAGCGCGATCACCCAGCTGCCCTCGTCCGCCACGTCGAAGGTCGTGGTGAACTCGGCCGGACCGGTGACGGGCTCGGTGTGGACGAGCACGCCGTCGACCCAGACCTCGACCGACTCGAGCGGCATCCAGTCCGGCGCGTCGATGCGTACCGTAGCGGTCTCGGAACCACCCGCTCCGGTCAGGGTGTCGCCAATGCCGACCCCAGAGACCGTCAGGTCGAGCAGCGGGCCTGCGGTGGCCACGGCATGTCCCGCTCGAAGGGCCTCGGTGGCCTGGGCTGCGGTGAATGGGCTGTCCAGCCGCAGCAGGGTGCGCGGATGCCCCAGGGGGTCCTCGGACAGGTGGCTGTCGCTGACGCCGGTCACCACCAACCGGATGTCCCGGTTCAGCAGCATCATCCAGTCGGCAAGCACCGCCTCGGTGTCGCCGAAGGTGCCTCCGTTCAACAGCTCGACCGCCTCGCACGGGATCAGCGCGGGGTCGGTGTCGGGGCCCAGGGCAATCCAGTCGAACAGCGCCGCGAAGCCCCCGTCGACAAAGCGCGGGTGATTGCACTGTAGCAGCGCGCCATCGGGCACCGCGGCCACCATTCCCGCAAGGTCGGTCCCATGCCAACGCACGGCACCGTTGCCCGACATGTGTGGATCGGCGGTGATCGGCCAGGCGTTGAAGTGCCCCAGGCCCATGGTGCTGATCTCGACCCCGCGCTCGACCACCAGCCCATCGGGGGCCGACTCACAGCAGCCCTCCTCCCACACAAAATCGTGCTCGGTCAGCACCACAAAGTCGAGACCCTCGGCTGCGGAATCCAGCAGCCGGCGCTCTATGCGAACGCTCGAGTCGGGCGAGCCCTCACTGTGCACGTGGAAGTCCGCCGACACCCAGCCCTCGGTCGAGACCTGCTGACTCATGGCCGGCCGGAAAGCTTCGACAGTGTCCGCGTCGAGATCGAGGGTCACGACATCGGTGCCCCAGAACGGTCCTCGACTTGCAAACAGCTCCCAGCGACCCGCTGGCAGCTTGAGGGTCGCCGAGCCATCGACGGCGTAGGTCCAGTTCATGCCGTCGCTCTCGCGTGTGGCTGTGATGCGCAGGGGGACACCCGCGTCACCGTCGACCACCACCTGTGCCGGCTGGCCCTCTTGCACGGGCTGGCCCCAGTCCCCGGCCCCGTCGTCGAGCCAGCCCGACGGCACATCTGTCGAGCTGCTGAACGGTGCGATCGCCTCGAGCAGATCGGCTCCCAGGCTCACCGTGCGCCGGATTTCCTCAGGGGCAGTCTCGTAGGTGACCGCCAACACCGGGCCGATGTTCAGCACGCGCATGGCGCCGTCGGAGCCAATGGCCACGGCGGTCTCGTCTGCGAGTGGCTGCAGGGCAAACAGGTCGACGCCACCGCTCTGCGGCACATCGACGCCATCGCCGGGCACCCATGGACGTGCATCGCCGGACGCGAACAACATGTCCGCCAGCCCCGCGACCTCGCCCCCATCGACGTTGGTCGTGACGATGTCGAGCTGAGCCAGCCCTGGCCGCAACACATATTCAAGCTGGTACTCATCGACGGGCTCAGGGGTGGACAGCACCTCACGCACCGTCGTCATGCTCTTCCACGGACCGCGCACGACCACCCTGGCCTCGCCATCGGACCCGTCCGATACGATCTCGATGCTGTCGGGTTGGTGCAGCCAGAAACTGGAGGTTGGGGCGATCTCGCGCAGCACATCGTCGCTCCGCTGCCCCTCGACGCCGACTCGCACCGCATCGACCAGGCCTCCGCCGACCAGCCCATAGATGGCATGCCCCTCGTCGCCAGTCCGAATCACCCATCGAGACACCGAGTTCTCGAGCACGATGTCTCCCACTCGAGCGGCCACATCGGGCCCCGTGGGAAGCTCTTCGGGGCACGACAGCGTGCCTGCGCGAACTTGCTCGGTCAGCGGTCGCGGTGCCGGGCACACCACATCGTCTGCGTCGGGCGATTTGCAGGCAAACATCGACAGGAGGAGGAGCATGAGCACGAGCCCAGGATATCCTGACCGAGATGCGACCTCTGCTCATTGTCCTGCTTCCCCTGATTGTGGCCTGCAAACCGCCTGCATCCGACATTGAGGTGGGCGATCCAATCCTCGACGGCTTCCTGGCTGACCGCGAAGACTGGCTGACGGACCTGGCCGTTCCCATCGAGGACTGTGTGGGCAAAGTCGACACGACCCATCCCGCGTTCCACGGCTGCATCGACTGGCACTCCCATGTGCACGCGACCTTCTCGCTTCTAGCCATCAGTCGAATGACCGGCGATTCCCACTACGCCGACGTCGCCGAACAGACGCTGGTGCCCGCCGACCTGGACGCCGAGCTCGATGACCTGCTGGACGGTGGCATCACTCCAGGCGAGATTCCCTATGGCTACAGCTGGTTCCTGGTCCTGGCACGCGAGCGAGAGCGCATGGGCAGCAACGACCTGCAGTCCCTGGCCGAGCCGATCGCAGACGCGCTGGACGACCACGTCTCGGAGCTGACCCCTGCACGCATCGCCAGCACACACCGCAGCGACGACTACACAAACCTGAGCTGGGCGCTGCTCAACTTGTGGCTGTGGGCCGACTGGACCGGAGACACCGACCGCGCCACCTATGTCGAGGACTTCGTTCGCAACGACATCGTGCCCCTGACCGACTGCGGCCTTGACACGAGCGAGGGCCGCACCAACGACTTCTTTCCGCCCTGCCTGCACCGGGCGCGCCTCATCCTGACCGTGCTGCCCCAAGACGAGTCCCAGGCTTGGGTACAGACGGCCCTGCCCGATGACTTCGAGATCACCCCCATCGAGCCGGACAGTGCGCACACGGCGGGGCTGAACTTCAGCCGCACCTGGGGCCTGCACGCGCTGTGGCAGGCAACCGACGACACCGGCATTCGCGACATGTACATCGACAACCTCGAGACCCACGTCAACATGCCGGAGTACTGGGCCGAGGACTACATGGCCCACAGCCACTGGGTCGCGCAGTTCGGCGTCTACGGAATCGCGCTCTCCTATGGAGAAGACCCCTAGTGCCGCGTGTTCACAAGCTGATGCGAACGCTCCTGCACACCATGCCGCTTGTGGCCTGCCTGATCGCCCCGGTCACCGCTGGCGCGTGGGAGGTCTGCGACAAGGCACAGCCCTGGTACACCCAAGGCAGTGAAGGATTCCTGTACGGACCCACGGACCTGTCGCCCAAGACATGGGACCTTCCGCCAGAGCTGGTCGAGCGGCTTGGCGGCACCCTCGACATCCTGCGCGCCCGAGGCATCGAAGTCGTCATCGTGGCTTGGCCGGCGCGCACCTTGCTGCGGGCCGACCCGACCCTGCCCGAGACCGAACGCTGGAGCCAGAAGCGCGCACGCAAAGGCTACGACGAGTTCCGCACAGCCTTCGCACCCCACGCCACGGTCGTCGATGTGGCCAAAGCGCTGCAGCCGCTGGGCGATTCCGCCTTCTTCAAGTACGACCTGCACCTGCGCGGTGCGGCCCTCGACGCGATTGCCGGCGAGCTTGGACCCCAGATCAAGTCCGAGCTTCCAAGCGCCGACTTCGACAAGCGCAGCGGACCCGACACCGAGCAAGTCGGCGGACTGGGCAAGTCGGTGCAGAAGACATGCGGCATCACCGGTCTGGTCGAAACGATGCCGAAGACGGTCTTCACCACCAAAGGGGTGGGCCTGCTCGACGAGGCCCCAGCCGCAGAACTGGCCTTGGTGGGCACGAGCATGTCCAACGCCACCTTCGACTTCGACGGCCGCATCGCCATGGCCCTGCACACGCCGGTCGTCGCGCGAGCCGTCAACAACGGCGGGGCGATGGCCCCCCTCATGAGCCACCTGCAGTCGCAGGAGTTTCTGGCCAAGCCGTCGACGGTCATCGTCTGGGAATTCCCTTGGGCCGCCTTTCGATGGGGAGGCGAAGGTGAGCGCCCCGAGGCCGATGCATCCGGCACCTGGAGCGTGCTCGACGCAGCTGCACACGGTCCCTGCCCGGCAACTGCTCCAACCGCCCAAGCGGTGCCGATCATGGGCACCGAGATCGAGCTGCTGCAGACCAAGCCGCTTCGGGCCCCGGCGACGCTGCATGTGCACTTCGCGGACGCCCCCAGAGCACCGATTCATGTCCACTTTGGCGGCGCAGAGAGCGAGCCCGTTTCTTGGTCATCCTGGCGACGCGTCGCCCCATCCAACGACTGGTTTGCCACCATTCCCGCCGGCACGACGTCGGTCACCCTGGAGCTCGAGGGTGGCCCAGACACCACCGCGACCGCTTGGATCTGCGAGCGCTAGCCGAGTGCGGTGAGCAGCTCGTCGACGGTTGACCAGCGCTCTCCCGGCGCGCGCTTTAGCGCCCCATCGATGGCCTGAACCGTCTGCATGGCCACCATGGGCGCCACGAACAAGGGCGAGGTGTACTTGCACATGAGCGTGTTGTTCAGGACCTCGAACTCGACGTCCGAGCCGAACGGTTCCTTCTCGCAGACCAGGTAGTACAGGATGGCCCCGAGCGAGAAGATGTCCGAGCGCGAATCGGCGCCCAGCGCACTTGTGATCTGCTCGGGGGCCATGAATCCCGGTGTGCCCATGGTCACTCCCGGACGGGTCAGTCCATGCTGCTCGTCTTTGACCAGGCCGAAGTCGATCACGACTCCCTTCCAAGCCTCGCCATCTTCGACCACCAGGATGTTTGCCGGCTGCAGGTCGCGGTGGACCATGCCCTGGTTGTGCACCTCGGCAATGCCCAGCGCGATCTGCTTGAACACGCCCAGCTTGGTGTCTTCGTCGGGGGTCTCGTCCTCCATCCATTCCTCGAGGGTGGAGCCATCGACGAAGTCCATGACCAACACCGGAGCCCCCTCGTGTTCGATCACCTCTTTGACCCGGACCAAATTTGGATGCTGCAGCTCGGTCAGCGCCTTGCCCTCGCGGAACAATCGATCGACGACGTCCCCCCCGCGCGCCAACAGGATCTTCAGCGCGAATTCGTCACCCTCAGAATTCGTCGCGCGGTAGATCTCGGCGATGGCGCCTTCGTCGATGTATTCCTCGATGGTGTACTCACCGACGCGGTCGCCCAATTCCATCGGCCAAGGGTAGCCCACATCCGGTCATCGCTGTGCCATCATCGTCCGTCTCGGAGGGGGACCCATGGCCCGAAGAAAGAAGGAGAAGCCCGTAAAGGCAGCTCCGACCGGCCCCGAATCAATTGCAATCGTGTACTGCGCCCAAGACGAAGAGATGTGCAAGTCACTGCTTGTGGCGCTCGAGCCATTGGTTGCAGACGACCTCGCCACTATCGACTTCCAGCGGAAGATCGCGGGTGCCCCGGCCAAGACCTTTGCGGGCAAGCCCAACGCGAAAATCAAGAGCGCCACTCTGGTTATTTTGGTGCTTTCCCCCTGGTTGATGGCCTCGGACTACTGCTTCTCAGAAGAGCTCCTGGGCGCGTTGGCGCGTACCACAACCGGCGACGCGCGCGTCGTTCCGATCTTGGTCAGTCCCGTGCGCTGGATGGGCAGCGCCATCGCCGCCGTTCCTGTGCTTCCCGACGCCAGCGAGCCCGTATCGACCTGGTCCGACGCGGGCGCGGCCTGGACTGAAGTTGCGGACGGTCTGCGTTCCACGATCGAGAGCATGCGCCGCGACCGAACAAAGGGCTCGCGAAAGCGACGGCGCACCCTGGTCTCATCGGCACCCACGCCTCGCTACACCGACGGCGAACAGCGCCGACTCGGCGAAAAACTCGAAGCGCTCTGGGCATTGCACGAGCTGGCACCCAAGCACCGCGCCACGAAAAAGGCGCTCGACGCGGTCATCGATGAGCTGCGATCTGGACCACTGGTGCCGGGTGAAATCGTCGAGGAAGGCCGCTTCAGGCTCATCCAGTCCGTCAGACAGACCCCCCTCGAAGACGTCTGGATGGCACTCGACCGCAGCAACGACGAGCTGGTCGCAGTCAACGTGGTCCACCCCAACACCCGCGACAGCGTGGTCAGCGCCTATTTCGAGGCCATGGGGCGCTGCGCCGAGATCGAGCACCCTCGGTCCCCCGCGGTGTTGGTGACTCAGGGAGCCCACGGGGACTTCCAGTACAGCGTCACCGCCTACCCAGGCGACCGGACGCTCAAGGACTCAATCACCGACCGCTTCATCACCGGTGATGCTGCGATGCAGATCATCGCCGACGCATCTGGCGTGCTGGCCGCCGCACATGAAAAGGGCATCTTCCACGGCAGCCTGTCCCCGTCCACCATCGTCGTCGGCAACGACGGCGGGGGCTACGTCATCGGCATCGGCGCACCGGATCTGGCCGGACCTGGGGCCCTAGGCTCCCTATACGCTCCGCCCGAGAGGCTAGAGGGCGACTACGCCCCCAATGCGGCCGCAGACGTCTATTCACTGGGCATGACCGCTCTGTTCGCCCTTCGGGGCTCCGCCCTGCCCGCCACGGTGCTGCGCAACCCAGAGCGCGTCATCTCAGCACTCGAAGCCCCCGACAGCGTCAAGGACGCCATCCGCCTGACCGTCGAATGGGAACTCGAAGCCCGGTGCGCCGACGCCGCGTACTTCGCGGGCGAACTGATGCGCGATCCCGCCGTCATCGAAAAGCTCGCCGCCACCACGCGCCACACGCGGCCCGAGGTGTCTGCTGGCCACTACAGGCGCCTGCTCGACCTGGCGCCCGGCGACTCTCGACTGATGTTGGCTTTGGCCGAAGTGACTGGCGCCAGCGGCGATTCCACTCAATCGGCATCCCTGCTTGCTGAAGTCCTGGCACAGCCCGACCTCAACAGCGCTGCTGCGGGCGAGGCCCTGCGTCGGCTGCGCCACATCGCCGAATCGACCGGCGAGTGGAAAGCCCTGATCGACTCGCTCGAGACACGCCTGACCGACGAGACCTCCGCCGATCCGGAATCCCTCGCCGAGCTGGCTCGCCTGCGCGAAGAGCAAGAAGGCGACACCGAGGCTGCGGCCGCGGTCTGGAAGCGGGTCCACCAAGTTCACCGCACGGCCGAACAAGCTCAGACCGCTCTGCGCTCCCTGATGCGCTTTGCCGAGGCAAACGGCGACTGGAGCGAGTGGTCGGACCACGTCGCCGCGCTGCTGCCCTATATCGACGGCGAGGAACGAGCCTCACTCTCATTCCGCGTGGGCCAGCTTTGCCTCAACGAGCTGCGGGACGGCGAAAAGGGACTGCTGTGGGCAGAACACGCTATCAGCGAGGGACTCGACAACGACGAGGCCCCGCTCATTATCGAGCGATTGCGCATGGAGCGCGGCGACTGGGAACAGGCGATTGCCATGATGTCCCGGCGCGCCGATGCCCTTGGTGGCAGCGAAGGGGCGGCCATCTACGCCGAGTGCGCGCGGCTTGCACAGGTCGCATTGGACGACCAAGAGCGAGCAGCCGAGCTCGTCTTCGCACAGCTCGAGCTCGATGCGTCACAAGCCGACGCTCACCGCTTCCTGGCCCGCCACAATGTCCGCACCGGGCACCCGGACCGCGCATTCGAACACTACGAGGCACTGGTCAAGCTCAAGAAGATCCCAAAACCCATTGCTGCCGCCGACCGCGTCGAGCTGGCCGGCCTGTACCAGTCAAAGGAGCGGCTCAAAGAGGCCGCCACACACCTCGACGGCGCCCTCAAAGCGTCCCCCAGCCATCAGGGCGCACTGCTCGCCCTGGCCCGTATTCGCGAAGAGCTCGGAGAGTTTGACGCAGCAGCCGATGCCGTCGGAAGGCTCGCCCAGATTCGGTCGACCCCGAACGTGCTCGCCAAGCTGGGCGATCTGGCCTGGATGTCCGCAGACCGAGATGCCGCACGAGCCCACTTCGACAGGGCTCTTGCGGCCGATCCCAACCATGTTCGCGCTTGGTGGGGTCTGGCCCGGACCAAGCTGCTCGAGATGGGCATGGACGACGACACGGTCACCATCGCCACCCCAGCCCGGTACACGCCCCACGAGGGCTTGGCGCGCCTGATGTTGGGGCTGTTCGATCTCGATGATCTGCACAGCTTCATGATTGCCGATCCGCTGGGACCCGCGATCGCCGAGGCCGTAGGCGGCCGCGCCCTGTTGGAGCAGGCAGGCGCCTTTGTCGACTTGTTGGAGCGGCGTCAGGTCGTCAGTCCATCGTTCTTCGACGCCCTCAAGGGCGCCTTCCCCGCATGGGAAGAAGCCATCGACAGTGTGCGCGAGCTGTGGTGTGGCGGCGCTTTCGAGAGCAAGTTCCCGGTCCGCGAGAGCTACCGCTGGGTGCGCATCGCCCGCGTCGCTCGTGTCGAGAGCGACTTCGACCAGCGCCACCAGCGCCGGGCCCTGTGGCTCGCCAATCCCCTCAAGAGCAACCCGCCCCTGCCCAAGGCCGAGCGAGAGCTGCCGCTGCATGATGAAGGCCGCTTCGACGCGCTGCTGGCCAAGGCCAAGGGAGCGTTCCAGCCCCCTCAGGTCACGATGCACCCCGAGACCCACAGCTACGTCGCCAAGCCGCCGCAAGACTTCGTTGCCGCGATTGTCCGCAACGAAGGCAGCCCTGGACAGAGCGTGCTCGATTTCCAAGACGGAAAGCTGGCACTGCTGTCAACCAAGGGCGACACCATCGCGTGCACGCTGCACCGCATCGGCAGTTCGGTCTATGCAAAGCGCGTCGCCGAGGAGATCACGGTGCGCGGCACGGCCATGACCGAGGCCCAGCTCAAAGACGGCGATGTGCTGTCCCTGGCCGGTGAGCCCCACCGCGTCGCCGTGTGGGTCAAGGGCGGTGACCCGCCCTACGCAGCCGCTCCCGCTGCGTCGGAAGCCCTCGACCTCGACGATGACGACGACGATGTCGAGGTCGAAGAGATCGACGACCTGCCCAGCATCACGGGCGACATGATCGACCTCGACGAGATCGACCTCGACGACGACGACGCCAATACACCGGTGCTGGTCTATGCATCGGGCAGCATGGAAGGCACCTTGTTGCCGCTCGAAGACGACCCCTACCGAATCGGCCGCGGTCGCTCCAACGAGCTGCAGATCTCAGACGACGGCAAGGTCTCGCGCTACCACTGCAAGCTGGTCAAAGACGGCCACACCTTCCGCTTGGTCGATGCGGGCTCGGTCAATGGCACGCTGGTCAACGACGAACGCGTCGACGAACGCGTGCTCAAGATCGATGACCGGCTGACCATTGGGCGCGTGAAGTTCATCTTCCGCTACGCCACCGACGAGGAACTCGAAGCCGACGACCTCGTCGACGAGCTGATGCCCGAGGGCTTCTAGCAGGCTCAAGCACCCCAAACTTGGTGTGGCGATTGCGCCATCAGCAAGGTATCAGGTGCGCATCTTCCCTTTGGAGATTCTATGCACATCCGACTGTTGTCCCTGTCGCTTTTGTTTCTCGGTCTTCTGACCGCCTGCCCCCCGGCCATCGGACCCACGGGCGAAACCGACACAGACACGGACACCGATACCGATACGGACACCGACACCGATACGGACACCGATGCCGATACGGATACCGATACCGACCCGATCGACACCGGCCCCTGGTTCGAAGACTGCATGACCGGAAACAAGGTCACCCTTCCGCACCAAGTCATCGGCGAGGACTTTATCGCCGACTACACGTCCAATGAGCCTTGGCAGTCCGGCGCCGGCTGCATCACCGGAGCCGCCTCGGGCGGAGTCGATGCGGTCTTCGAGATCGACCTCGAAGCTGGCGAGACCCTGCACGCCGAACAGAACGGCGGCATCCCGACCACGATGTATTTGGTCGACGGCTGCGACGTCGGCGACAGCTGCTTGGCCGCTGTCGACGGCAAGATCATGGAGCGCACGGTCTCTGAAAAGGGCACCTACTTGTTCGTGGTCGAGGCACAGACCGCTGCCCCAACCAGCCGTGACTACAACATCAGCTTCGGCATCTTCCACACCGAGATTTGTGACGACGGCATCGACAACGACCTCGATGGCGACGTGGACTGCGACGACTTCGACAGCTGCTTCTCGACTCCAGAATGCCCCTATACCTGCCCGACCAAGGCCGCGTTCAGCACCCTGCCCATCCACGACGAGGGCACGGCCTGGCAAGACGACTACAGCTTCAACCTCGACTGGAACATCGGCACCCCGTGCGGCTCCGCCAGCGGACCCGAGGCCATCTACGAGGTCGATCTGGTCGCCGGCGAGACCCTGCGCGTCGTCGAGAGCAGCAGCAGCTTTGACGGCGTCGTTCGCCTGATGAGCACCTGCGAGCCCGCGACGGCCACCTGCCTGCAGAGCAACGACTTCGGCGACAGCTTCGACCACGTGGTCACCGCCGACGGCACCTACTACGTCATCGTCGAGTCCTGGTCGTCGAGCGAGAACGACGCCTACGTCATCGACATCGCCATCCTCGACCCCGAGGACTGTGGCGACAGCATCGACAACGACCTCGACGGCACCATCGACTGCACGGACAGCGACTGCTTCGGCGACGCGACCTACTGCAGCTCCGAGGTCGGCTTCTGCGACGACGACCTCGACAACGACGGCGACGGTGCCGACGACTGCGACGACCCAGACTGCGCTCCGCTGCTCATCTGCGGCGTGGCGGGAGTTCAGGTCTTCGAAGAGGACTTCACCGCGGGCATTCCCACCAACTGGACTGTCGTCGACGGCGGCACCGACACCGACGGCTCCGACGCCTGGTCTTGGTGCGCCAGCGGCGTGTGCGTCGACCAAGGCAGCGATCAGCTGACCGGCGGCACCGGCGCCTATGTCTACAGCGACAGCGACGGCGCGACCTCCTCTTCCAGCGGCCTGCAGGACGAAGAGCTCATCACCCACGCCTTCGACCTGTCTGGCGCGACCCAGGCTGTGGTCAGCTTCACCTACTACTGGCGGTCGAGCTTCGGCGATACCTGCGAGGTGCAGACCAGCACCGACGGCACCACCTGGACCACCCACGGGTCGTTGACCAGCGGCACCAACGGCGCCGAGGCCGGCATCGACATCAGCAGCGTGGCCGGCGAGAGCAACGTGCAGCTCCGATTCCTCTACAAGGCCAGCTGGGACTGGTACTGGATGATCGACGACATCGAAGTGCGCAAGCAGTAGCGACTGATCCGGCGGCAGCGTGCAAGAACTGCCGTGACACCCCCGTACTCGGTGTGTATTTCATGCCCCAGGAGGTGCGATGTCCCAGCGCAAGCTGGTCAAGAGCCAGGTCGGTGAGCTCGTCACCGACGTCAAGCACGCGGTCGGCGCGACGGTCGGCGGCGTTGGTGTGCTGTGGTCTGTCTCAGTGGTGAACTGGCTGTTCTTGGGCAGCGCCCTCAACGCCTATGCCATCGCCCCCCGTACGATCTCGGGCCTGTCGGGCATCCTGGCCGCACCCTTCCTGCATGGCGGCTTTGGGCACCTGCTCTCGAACACCATCATGTTCGTTGTGCTGACGCCGTTGATGATGGCTCGCAGCCGCAGGGACTTCTGGGCGGTCAGTCTGATCGGAGCGGTCACGTCTGGGTTGGGCGCATGGGTATTTGGCGGCGCCGGCACCCTGCACTTGGGCGCTAGCGGCGTGCTCTTCGCCTACTTGGGCTTCTTGATGGCGCGGGGCTTCTACGAGCGCTCCTTCATGTCCATCGCCATGTCCGCGGCCATGGTCTGGTTCTTTGGCGGCCTCATCTGGGGAGTCTTCCCGATTCTCGCTGGGGCCGGCATCAGCTGGCAGGCACACATGTTCGGCTTCCTGGGCGGCATCTTCGCGGCCCGCACCGTCGGCACCGAGCTGCAGAAGAAGAACGGGTAGAACAGCAGACGAGCCGATACAACCGGCCCATGAGCAATCGAAAATTCATGGTCGCCGGGGTCGTCATCGCAGTGGCAGCAGTCGCCGGCATAGGCGGCGCGGTCACGCTGACCACCGTCATCAAGAGTCGCGTCGCTGGCGTGGTCGAGCAGCAGGCGGCCGAGGCGCTGAACGCCGACGTCAAGCTGGGAAGCGTCGAGATCAGCCTGGTCTCGACCCTTCCCTATGTGGGCGTGCAGCTCAACGACCTCTCCGTGATCGGCACAGGAGACTTCGAAGGGGTCCCGCTCGCAGACATCCAGAGCATGTACCTGAGTGTCGCTCCTCTCAGTGCCCTCTCAGGACCGATCGAGATCGATCGCATCGCCGTAAAGCACGCCGCAATCCACGGGATCGTGGACGAGGAGGGACGAGCCAACTGGGACATCGTCAAGGACACCGGCGAAGCTTCGGACAGCAGCTACCACCTGCGCCTGTCCCAGCTGACCGTCGACGACTTTGACCTGAGCTACACCGACCGGGTCGGAGGCATGTCCATGCAGGTCGACGACCTGCAGTTCAACGCCAATGGTGACATCACCCAAGACGTGGCCAGCCTGCAGACCCACACCGAGGCCCCAACGGTGACGCTGGTCTACGGCGGAATCACCATGCTGGACGCTGTGAAGCTCGGAGCCGATGCACAGGTCAGCTACAACTTCAGCAGCGGTGCAATGGCCGTGGCTGACGGCGGACAGTTCTCACTAAATGAGCTGGGAATTGGTCTGCAGGCCAAGGTCGAGCCAAACGGTCCGGACTACAGCATCGACGCGGCTTGGCAGGCGGCGAGCACGGACGTCAAAGCGCTGTGGTCCATCCTTCCATCGGCCTATACCGCCGACTACGCCGCGCTCGAGACCACCGGCAACTTCGCGTTGAGAGGCTCGGCCAATGGCCGCTACGCCGGAGAAGAGGACCACGTTCCCAAGCTGGAGATGATCGTGTCAGTGCCCGAGGCCACGGTGAAGTACCCGGACCTGCCGGTTCCCATCGAAGGCATCACGGCGGACGTGTTGGTCAGCCATCCGGGCGGGGCCATGGACCTGGCGGTCGTAGACGTCAAGGCGCTGGGCATGAACATCGAGGGCAATCCGATCTCGGTGACCGCGCGCCTGAGCAATCCGATGACCGACCCGGTGGTGGCAGTGACCGCCAGGGGTGTGGTGGACCTGGCATCGATGGCCCGCGCCTATCCCCTCGAAGACGCGAAAGCGACGGGACGCGCGACCTTCGATGTGGCGTTGGCGGGCAAAGCCAGCGACTTCGAGGCCCAGAATGCCGCCGCGGTGACCGCGACCGGCAAAGCCAGCCTGGCAGGGGTGAAATACACGAGCAGCGCGATGCCGGACACCGTTGAAGTCGACAAGGCCTCGATCGCGTTCTCGCCTCAGGCGGCGACGATTGACCGATTTGAGGTCCGCGCCGGCCAGAGCGATGTGCAGGGCAGCGGAAAGCTCGACAACCTGCTCTCGTACTGGCTGGGTCGCGACGTGCTCAAGGGCCGATTCGCCGTCGGGGGCAGCTATGCAGACCTCGACCCCTACGCGGGAGACGATGATGTGGCCGCAACCGAGGAGGACGAGGGGCTCATCGTGGCCGTGCCTGTCGATGTCGACTTGGCCATCGATCTGGACTTCAAGCGTGGCCGCGCCAACGGCATCGAGGTCAAAGACATCAGCGGAACCATGCGCGTGGTCGACGGTGCGGCTCGCATGGAAGGGGTGCAGTTCTCGGTGGCCGGGGGCACGGTGGTTCTGGACGGCACCTACACCGCCAAGACCGCTGACTTCGCCGATCTGGACTTCGAGATCGCTGCTGTTCAGCTCGATGTGCGGCAGACCTTCTCGACATTCCCGACCCTGGGCAAGATCCTGCCTGCGGCCATCGGCGCCACCGGTGCATTCGACTCTGGATTCAGTCTGGCTGGGCGCCTGGACAGCAACGGCTCCCCCAACCTGTCGCTGCTGCAGTCCAAGGGCGAGATCGAGACCGACGGGGTCGAGATGGTGCCGTCCGCCCTGGCCAAGGTCGCGACTCAGCTGGCCGACCCGCAGCTGGGCAAGATGAAGCTGGACGCCACCAGCCTGTTCTACGAGATGTTCGATGGCAAGATGGCACTCAAGGACACCGACGTGCTGCTGGGCGCGATTCCTGGCCGGCTAGCTGGCGGAGCCGGTGTGTTGGACCAGACGATGGACTTGACCCTCAACCTCAAGCTGCCCACCAAGGGACTCGCCGGAGCCCCTTTCCTGGCGGGTTCAGCAGTCCCAGTGGGAGACACCACCGACGTCGCCGTCACGTTGATCGGGCCCTGGGCCGACCCGGCGGTGAAGGCCAACCTGGGCGCCCTCACCAAGGACGCCGTCAAAGATGCGGTGACCACCAAGGTGACCGAGGCCGTCGGAGACGACGTGGCGTCGATGATCGCTGCCGCCAACGCACAGGGTGACGCGCTCATCGCCGAGGCCGAGAAACAGGCTGCGGCGGCTCGAAGCGCTGCAAATACTGGCGCGAAGCGAATCCGCAAAGAGGGCAAGGCGTCCGGTGCGGCGCTGGTCAACGAAGCGAAGGGCAACCCGCTGGCCGTCGCAGCGGCAAAGAAGGCCGCCGAAAAGCTCGAGAGCCAAGCAAACCGCAAGGCAGACAAGCTCGAGACCGAGGCCGACGGCAAGGCGACGGCGTTGGTCGATGCAGCCAAGGCCAAGAAAGCGCAGCTGGTGTCAGCCGCTACACCCTGATCAGTGCGACCAGACTTCCTGGACCAGGTTCAGCAGGTCTTGTTCGGTGTCGTCGAGGCCGTCCGCTGAGGCTAGGTCGGTCAGCATCTGCCAGACGCATTCCTGCGCCTCTTTGCGGGTGATGGTCGCGGCGCGCGCGACTGAATTCTCGACCGTGGGCGGCTCGTGTTCGGCGAGATCGGCTGCGCGCGCGTACATGTCGGCGCCCAGTTTGCCGCCGATCTCGTGCATCTGCGCAAGCTCGGCCACACTCACCACGCCATCCGCGACGACCATCTGGCGGACCAGACAGATCAGGGCGAGCGCTTCGTCAATCGTCAATTCTCGGGGTGTCATGGCGCGCAGTCTACACCAGCGACCTTAGCGACAGGTCAACCGCGGCAGACGATCCCCCAGCCCTACTTCTGGCAGGCGTACTTGGCTTCGGTGCAGGCCTTTTCACACGAGTACTGCGTATCGGCGCAGGCGTCGGCGCAAGGCCCGGTGACGCTGTTGTCGCAGCTGGTCTTGCAGCTCCATCCGACATCGCCACAGCCCTGGGTGCATCGGTACTCGATATCGCCACAGTTCTTCTTTGGAGCCTTCTTCGCCGCGGGCTTCTTGGCGTCCGCGCCAGCCTTGTCGAGTTCCTTGTCCAAATCTTTGAGCGCCGCGTCGAGCTCTTTGTCATCGAAGTCGATCTCGATGTCGTCGCCGAAGTCCGCCTCGTAGCCGCCGCCGCCACCTGGACAACAGCAGCAACAGCCTGTCTGAACCATCGCGACCGCAATCAAGAACACGGACATCGTCAGCATGCGCAACATGGGAACTCCCGGAGGTTGCCCATCGTACGTCAGTTCGAACCAAGTACTGCAGCGCAGGTCTGAATCAGGCATGCCCCAGTTGTTCCTGTTGTTCGTCTTGCTGACGCCCTCTCCCGCACTTGCCGATGGCGCCGGAGTGTGGACCATCGTTGATGTGCCCGCGCTCGACGAGGAGCGCACCGGTCCTCCGCCCACGTCTGCGGCGTTTGTGACCACCAGCTCTGGCATTCAGATCGCTCAGCTGACGCACTGCGCCAACCCGCGCCCCCAGAGCGGTCAGACCGTCGAGGTGCACTACGACCTGTGGGTCGGCCACGGCATCGGACCAGTGGTCGACAGCAGCTATGTGCGCGGCCGGCCGTTCACCTACAAATACGCCGTGGGCCATGTCATCAAGGGATTCGACGAGGCCATCGGCACCATGTCGCCTGGCTGCAAGATTCGCGTGATCATCCCGCCGGCGCTTGGCTACGGCGTTCCCGGGCGTCCGCGGACCATTCCACCGAACACCGACCTGGTCTTTGACATCGAGATGCTGTCCATCAAGTGAACTTGCCGGTCGGGCGAGCGGCGTTACGCAACAAGCACACACCGAACCAGGAGGCGTTGAAATGACTGTGATTCCCCGTTCCGCCTCCTCGAGGCGTTGAGAAGAACCTCGCCCGGCTGAACCAAGCCGAGCACTCTCTGCCCTGTTTTCGGAAATCAAGACCTTGTCACTCGAATCCCTCGGGTGGTCCTCCTTTTTTGCGGACCACCTTCCAGCATCGCTGGATCCTTCTTCGTTCATCGCCCGTGTTGCTGTCGAGCACCGCGACCGGGTTCATCTGCTCACTCCAGACGGCCCCGCTGCCGCCTGGGCCCCCAAGCTCCCCGAGCTCAGGGCCCACGCGGGCGATTGGGTCGTCGTACAGCCCGATCTTGGAGGACCGGGCACTCTTGTTCGTCGCCTGCCCCGCCGCACGGCCCTGACCCGAAAGGCGCCCGGGCAGTTCGCCGGCACCCAAGTCATCGCCGCCAATGTCGATGTGGTCTTCGTGGTCACCTCGATGAACGCCGACTTCAACCTGCGGCGCATCGAGCGCTACCTGGCTGCGGTCTATGCCTCGGGCGCACAACCTGTGGTGGTGCTCACCAAGGCCGACTTGGCTGTGGGACTCGAGCAGTCCTATGCCGACCGGCTGCGGCCAATTGCCCCGGATGTTCACGTGCTGAGCACCAGCGCTGTCTTGGGGACCGGCCTCGATGCACTCGAGCACTGGCTGATCTCCGGCCGGACCATCGGCTTCGTCGGCTCATCGGGGGTGGGCAAGTCCACGCTGGTGAACGCGTTGTTGAGGAAGGAGGCACAGAAGACCTCAGGCATTCGCTTGGATGACGCCCGTGGGCGGCACACCACGAGTCATCGGCAGCTGTTCGAGCTGGCCGGGGACCGCGGTGTGTTGGTGGACACACCCGGCATGCGCGAGCTCGGACTTGGGGGCGGCGACGGGATCGCTGCGGCGTTCTCGGACATCGAGACCCTGGCCCGTTCGTGCCGCTTCCGGGACTGCACCCACGACGGCGAGCCGGGCTGTGCAGTGATCTCAGCACTCGATGAAGGCGAGCTGAGCCCGGCCCGATTGGTCAGCTGGGACCGCCTGTCCCGTGAGGCCGCAGCCGCCGAACGTCGCAACAACGCCCGCACCCGCCGAGCCGAGGGCAAACGACGCAAGCGAGCGGCAAAAGAGCGCAAGCGATTCCGCGGCCGCTAGCCAACACAAGGGGGTCAGGTCGCTCCTGATCCCCTCGTACCAAAGATGCAAATAATGAAAACCCGATGATCGTCCGGCAAGCCCCACTACCGGCCGCCGTGACATCGAAGGACAATAAAGATCGGTGGACAGCGAGTCTAGAGTGCTTACCTACCGGTCGGTAGGTTCCTACCTACCGTTCGGTATAGGGAGAAGCTCGTGTCTCAGGCCATCGACCCCAAGGCGGCAGACGTCCGGTCGCAAATCATGGAAGCGGCGACGCATCTGTTCGCCGAGAAGGGCTACGGAAGCACCTCAGTTCGCGAGCTGGTCGAAGCAGCCGGTGTCACCAAGCCGACGCTGTACTACTACTTCGACAACAAAGAGGCCCTGTTCCTCGAGATCGTGCACGGCCACATCGAAGGCCTCGAGCAGCTTGTCCAGATGGTCGTGCAGAGCCCAGGCAGCGTGCAAGAACGGCTGCGGCAGTTCGCGCGCCTGTACGTCAGCGGCGCCGAGGAGAACAAAGACGCGGTCAAGCTGCTGATGACCGTGAAGTCCCCCGAGGGCGACCAGCCCAAGGTCGACCTCATGTCCATGCATCTGGCAGCGATTCAACATCTGACTGTGCTGTTCGAAGAGGGCATCGCGTCCGGCGAGCTGCGCAGCACCATCGATCCTCAAGCTTCTGTGATGGCCTTCATCGGCACCGTGAACTTGTTGTGCGCGGCCTGCGTACAAGGCATGCCCGTCACCCCAGACTCGCCCGACAAGGCAGTCGACATCATCTTCTTTGGAGTCGGCGCATGAGCCCCCGAACCCTTCTCGCCGTCCCCCTCATCCTCGCCATCGCGCTGGGCACCGCCTGCGGCCAGTCCAACGCCGAGAATGCCCGTGACGAGGCCACCACCGCCACCTCCCCCGCCAATGCCATGCGGGTCCAGACCGCGGTACTCAAGCCGTCGGTAGCCACCATCGAGATCAACCTGCCGGGTGAGATCGAAGGCAGCAGAGATGCCATGCTCGCCAGCGCCCTTGGTGGCTTCGTCGAGCGCGTTCCGGTGCGGCCGGGACAAGTCGTTCGCTCGGGCACCTTGATCGCCAACATCGACGGGGACCTGTACGCCGCGTCAGTCGCCCGTGCAGAAGCCCAGCTCGAGCAAGCCAAGGCCGAGCGCGACCGCCTGACCAAGCTCGGGGACCTGGCCACAGAGCAGGCCACCCTCAGCGCCGTCACCCAGGTCAAGGTGGCCGCCGCCAACCTGGCTCAGCAGAACGCACAGCAGAAGCGAGCGCGCGTCACGGCCCCCTTCAGCGGCACCGTCGCCGACGTATTCGTCGAGCCTGGCGAGGTCACCGGACCGGGCTCTGCGGTGGCACGCTTGGTCAACCTCGACCCGGTCATCGTGACCTTGTCGGTGCCCGACCGCGACGTCGTCTCGCTGTCTGAAGGCATGGAAGTCGCTGTCAGCGCCAATGCGCGCAGCGGCATCTACCACGGCACCATCAGCCACGTCAGCGCTGCGGCCAATCAGAAGACCCGCTCCTTTGCGGTCGAAGTCGAGGTTCCCAACCCCGATGGCGACCTGCTGCCCGGCATGATTGCCCATGTCCAGGCCCGCAAAGAACTGGGTGCCGACCAGCTGATCGTGCCTCAGGACTGGATTGTGACCCGCCTGGACGGGCGCGGTGTCTACGTCGCCAAAGACGATGTCGCCGTGTGGCGCCCCCTCAGCCTGGGGGCGGTGGTGCGCGACCAGATCGTCATCGAGAGCGGCATCAGCGTCGGCGAAAAAATCGTCGTCAAGGGCCACCGAAGCCTCGTCAACGACGATCCGCTGATCGTTTCGCGCGAGGGAATTTGCTGCTCGGACGGCCGCGCCGTCTGGGCGGAGCAGGAGTAGACGATGTTGGTCAAATGGCTCGTCGACCACGCCACAACGGTCGTCCTGGCTTGCTTTGCGATGGTCGCCTTCGGTGCGCTGTCGTACGTCTCGCTTCCCCGGGAATCGTCGCCTGACATCAGCATTCCCGTCGTCTTGGTGAACACGTCCTACCAGGGCGTCGCTCCAAAGGATGTCGAGAGCATCGTCACCATCCCCATCGAGCGAGAGCTCGCGGGACTCAAAGACGTCGAAGTCATGAGCTCGACCTCGGCCGAGGGCTTCAGCGCCATCAGCATCAAGTTCGAGCCCAACGTCGTCATCGAAGATGCACTGCAAAAGGTCCGCGACCGCGTCAATCGCGCCAAGGCGAACCTGCCTTCTGACGTCAGCGAGCCGTCCATCCGCGAGATCAACTTCAGCGACATCCCCATCTTGATGGTGACCATTGCTGGCGACGCCGATGAACAGGAGCTCAAGCGCATCGGCGAGGACCTCAAAGACGAGGTCGCTCGCATTCCGGGCGTGCTCGACGCCAAGCTCGCCGGCGGGCTCGAGAAGGAGATCAAGGTCCAGGTCGACCCCGTCCGCCTGTCCCACTACGGGTTGGCTCTTCGCGATGTGACCAACGCAATCCGCGACGAGAACAGCAACATCCCGGGCGGCGAAGTCACGGTCGGACAAGGAACCGTGCTGCTGCGAACGCCTTCCGAGTTCACCGACGTGCGGCAGATCGAAGCAGTCAGCATCAAGCGCGTCGGAGACCGCCCCGTCTTCATCCGCGACGTCGCCAAGGTGGTCGAGGGCTACGAGGACCGCGCCACCTACGCTCGCATGAATGGGCGAACCGCCGTCAGCCTGTCGGTCACCAAGCGACCCGGCCAGAACATCATCAAGATCGCCGATGCGGTCAAGGGCGAAGTGGCTGTGCAAGCGGACCACTGGCCCGAAGGCGTCACCTACCGAATCCTGGCTGACGAGTCGATCAAGATCAACAACATGGTCGGCGAGCTGCAGAACAACATCATCACCTCGCTGTTCCTCGTGCTTGGCGTCATCTTCGTCTTCATGGGTGGTCGCCCTAGCTTCTTTGTGGCCCTGGCTGTGCCGTTCTCGATGCTGCTGGCCTTTGCCGTCCTCGACGCACTGGGCTTCACCCTGAACATGATCGTGCTGTTCAGTCTGATTCTGGCCCTGGGCATGCTCGTCGACAACGCCATCGTCATCGTCGAGAACATCTACCGACACCAAGAGGAGGGCAAGACCGCCTACGACGCGGCCATCGACGGCACCAACGAGGTCGCCGTCGCCATCGCCGCCTCCACAGCCACCACGGTCGGCGCCTTCCTGCCGCTGGTGTTCTGGACCGGTATCATGGGCGAGTTCATGGGCTTTTTGCCCAAGACCGTCATCATCGTGCTCATCTCATCGTTGGTGGTGGCCATCGGCTTCCTCCCCGTGTTCACCAGCCGCATGCTGCCCGATGGCAAGAAAGCAGCGACGCAAGGCACCGAGCAGGCAACAGAGCCTGAGTACGGCCTGATGATGAGGACCTATAAGCAGGTCCTGCAGTTCTCGATTCGCTGGCGCTACCTGGCCGCCGCCGCTGGCTTTGCCACGCTGGTGTTCACTTTCGGCGCCTATGGCGTGCTCAACCACGGCACCGAGTTCTTTGCCGACACCGAGCCTGACAAGGCCATCGTGGGCATTCGCTTGGCCGATGGCACGGACATCGAGACGACAGACTCCCTGGTGCGCGAGCTCGAGCTGGTGCTGTCCCTCGAAGAGAACGTCGATGTGTTCGTCGCCGAGACCGGCGTCTCAGGGTCAGGCGATGCCCTTGCTGGCGCGTCCAAGAGCACCAACGAGGCCCGCATCACCGTCGACTTCCTCAAGGACCGCAACACTGCCGAGGGCAACGAGAAGGTCCGGGTCGAGAGCACCGCACTGACCATCGACCGGCTGCGGCAGCAGTTCGCCACCTACCCAGGTGCCGAGATCACCGTCGAGAAGATCGCCATGGGTCCGCCTGTCGGCAAGCCCATCTCGGTCGAGATCAGCGGCGACAACTACGACGAGGTCGGTCAAGCCGCTCAAGCCCTGCGTCGAGAGCTGATGGTCGTGCCCGGCATCGCCGAGCTCAAGGACAACTACCGAGTGGGTCGCCCCGAGCTTCGCTTGAACATCGACCGAGGCGCAGCCGCCCGGGTCGGCATCAGCAGCGCTCGCATCGGCAACACCATCCGTACCGCCGTGGCCGGCACCAAGGCCAGTGCACTGCGCGACGGTGAAGACGAATACGACATCGTGGTCGAGGTTGCGCCTCAATACCGCCAAGACCTGCAGCAGGTCCTGAACCTGCGGCTTCCCGGAAAAGAGACCAAGAGTCCCGACACCTTCCCCGTGCCCATCTCGTCGGTCGCTCGCTACGAGTTGGCCGGTGGAACCGGCGCCATCCAGCACAAGGACCAGGACCTGGTCATCACCATCGAAGGGGACGTGCTCGACGGGTACAACGCCAACGCGGTGCAGGGCGAGATCACCCGCTACATCCTGGAAGACTGGAAGCAGCCCGAGGGCATCTACCCCGAGCTCAAGGGCGCCAACATCGAGCAGGACGAGGCCGCAGCCTTCCTCTCCCGTGCCTTTGCCATCGCGTGTGCCCTCATCATGCTGGTGCTGGTCAGCCAGTTCGACAGCCTGGCCATGCCAGCCATCATCATGGCGACCGTCACCCTGTCCCTTGTCGGCGTGCTGTGGGGGCTCATCCTCACTGGCACTCCCTTCGGCATCATCATGACCGGCATCGGGGTCATCAGCCTGGCCGGCATCGTGGTCAACAACGCCATCGTGCTGCTGGACTACGTCATGCAGCTCGAAGACCGCGGACATCCCGTCGAAGAGGCCCTGGTCAAGGCCGGAATGACCCGCTTCCGCCCGGTCATGCTCACGGCAATCACCACCGTTCTGGGGCTGGTGCCGATGGGCATGGGGCTGTCCTTCGACTTCGCCAAGGGCAAGCTCATCATCGGCGGTCAGAGCGCTGCCTGGTGGGGGCCTATGGCCTGGGCGGTCATCTTCGGCCTGACCTTTGCCACCATCCTGACCCTGGTCATGGTGCCGACCCTGTTCAGCATCTACGACGACTGGCGAAAGCTGTGGGCCCGCATGCGAGGAGGATCGGTGGTTCCTGCTGCCAAGGAAAAGCTGGCTAGAGCGGCCGGCGGCATCGGTGCCTTGGCCAAGATCATGGCCATCGCGATTGTGGGCGCTGGCGTTGGGCTCACCGGAACCGCACAGGCGGTGACCCTCGACGAGGCATACTCCGCGGCAGAGGTGCACAACTTCGATCTGCTGATTCAGAAAGAGGGCACCATTCAGGCCAAGACCCTTCCCGGGCAGGCGTGGGCCACGGTGTCTCCAAAGCTGCAGCTGAACGCCGGCTACAACTTCAATCAGTACGAGGTAGCCTTCTCGCCCACGGACATGCTGCCTCCGGAGCTCGCCGGCCAGCTCGGCGACACCGGGGACCCCATCGTCATCCAGAGGAAGCGGTACCTCGACGCATCGGCCACCATTCAGCAGACGCTGTTCTCGGGCACCGCACTGCCCTTGTTGAATGGCGCCTACGCCTCGGTTCGAGCTGCAGAGTTCGACGAGCGCAGCACCCGCGGTGTCATCTAT
>CAYYHT010000002.1:7869-34189 GCA_964471355.1 uncultured Enterobacteriaceae bacterium | reverse complement strand
CCCATGTCACCCAGCAGCGCACCACAGCTGTGCACCACTGCCCCCAGCGTGCGCGACACAGAAGCTCTGTCCGCACCCTCAAGGGAGATCTGCACCAGATCGCTGTCCCGAAGTCGCTTGACCTGCAGCCCCGCACGCACGTCCTGTTCTGCATAGGCGCCGTCGGGAGAGCGGGCCCATCTCACGAAGTCCCGAGCCGCCGGGGTGTCCCCGACGTCCGACATCAGCGTGCTTGGACCATTCCAGCGTTGCTCCATCAGCAATGCCCGCACCCGACCGGTGCCGTCGAACTCAGTGGCAATCGCTTCCACTGGAGGCGCCGCAGTACTGCCATCGGGCAGCGACACATCCCGCCCACCCGCCAACGCATCGAGCTGTGCGTAGAGCTCCTGATCCAGCGCTCGGTTGAGCACCTGCCCAGAATGGAACAGCTGCAGACGCGTCGAGATCTCGGCGGCCATCGTGTACTGGTTGGACACAAGCTGCAGTCCGGGAATGCCGGGGCCTGCGTCGTGCAGCGCCATCTGCACCATGGCGGTTGAGCGCCACACCGGCGCCTGCAGGCTCGCGAGAATGAATCCCGCCAGACCGGCGCACAGCGGAACCACTGTCAGCACCGCCCAACGGCGAGCCAGCAACCGAACGAGCTTGAGCCCGGTGATGGTGGGAGGGGCATCAGTCATTGCTCGACCTCGCGCACTTCAGCGAGCGTCAATCCCACCAGACTCTCGAGCTCTCGCACGGTCTGCAAATACTCTCGCTTGGTGGCCAGGAGGAGCTGCCGCGCGCTCGCGGTCTGGGCAGACACCCGGGTGAATTGGTCGATCTCGATCTCCTGGGACACAAACAGCTGACTCGCGATGCCCAGGCTGACTTCGAGGGCGCTCAGGGCCTCTTCCTGCGCGTTCAAGCTCTCTTCCAGGCTGTGCAGGCTGATCCAGGCCTGCCGCACGCGCAACTCCACGCTCCGGCGTGCTAGCTCGTGCCTGGCCCGGGCATTGGCTGCAGCGGCCTTTGCAGACCGAATCCGGCCCGGGTAGCCCATCACATCGATCACATTGACCGAGAGCCACAGCGCCCCCGTCAACTGGGGACCTGCACCCGGAAACTGCCCCTCCGTCATGCCCGTGCTGGCCGTGAGACCTTGGATGGGCGTCAGGGTGGCTTGGTTGACACCAATGTGCGCCAGCTGCAGATCTCCCTCGGCCATGCGAACGCTCGGATGCTTCTGGGCGAGCTCGACCAGCTGTTCGACACTCAGATCGTGGAGCACCGACTGATCACCGATGCCCTGGCCAGCAGCAATTGCAGTGACGAGCCAAAGCCCAAGCATGTTGACCTCAGAGGGGGTGGGCAGACCGAATCTGCAAGGTCGATGCCACCCGGCACGCCGCATGCACATGCAGTCGGTGGGAGGACTCATGAACGAGACCGTTTCGATCGTACTCATCAACTGGAATCAGCTGGAGGTCACCGCAGCCTGCTTGGAGTCGCTGCAGAGGCTGACTTGGAGACACACCGAAGTCGTTGTCGTCGACAACGGCTCAACGGGCAACGACGCCGACGAAATCCAGCGCCGCTTCCCGTGGGTGGTGCTGGTGCGCAATGCGTCAAACAAGGGCTACACCGGGGGAAATAACGCAGGCATGCGCGTCGCCACGGGCGAGTGGTTCCTTCTGCTCAACAACGACACCATCGTCGAGCCTGGACTGCTCGAGCCGCTCCTGGATGCGGTCAGAAACGAGCCAGATATCGGCGCATTAAGCCCAAAGATCCGGTACTTTGATGATCCGAATGTCATCCAGTACGCCGGGGCCAACGACGATGTGGACATGCTGCTGGGCCGCGCGAGCTGGCGCGGCTGTGGCCAGGCGGATTCAGGGCAATTCGACGAGCCCACGGACACGGCCATCGCCCATGGGGCCGCATTCATGGTGCGCCGTTCCGTAGTGGAACAGGTCGGAACACTGTGGGAGGACTACTTCATCTACTACGAGGAGTTGGACTGGTCCCTGCGCATCAGGGCCGCCGGGTGGCGCATTCGGTACGTGCCTGGAAGCGATGTGCTGCACAAAGAATCGATGTCGGTCGGCAAGCACAGTCCCTTCAAGGTGTACCAACAGTGCCGCAACCGTATCTGGATGGTCCGACGCCACGGGTCGCTGACCGAACGCGCCGTGTTCTTTGCATGGGTTGTTATGGCGTCGATGCCGCGAAACACGCTGCGTCACGGCATGGCCGGACGCCTCGACCTGCTCAAAGCCCAACTGAGCGGCACGCTGGCGGGGTTGACCGCCCAGCAAATCTCCGGTCAGACCGCACTGGCGGTATCGCTATGAGCGGCCAGCGGTGGCCCGACTTCCTGGTCATTGGAGCCGGCAAGTGCGGCACGACCTCGCTGTACCACTACCTCAAGCAGCATCCAGACGTGTTCTTGCCCACAGTAAAAGAGACCAACTTCTTTGCGCTGGCAGGGCACCGACCGCGACGGCCCGAGGACGACCCAGAGGGGCTCTACTATTGGCCCGAGGCCGTGACCGACGAGCGGGCCTACGCCGACCTCTTCTTGGCCGCCAAACCCCACCAGCGGTGCGGTGAGGTCTCTCCAATGTACTTGTACAGCCGTCAGTCCCCAGACCGCATTCGCCGCGCGCTGCCCGACGTCCGGCTGATTGTCATTCTGCGAGACCCTGCAGAGCGCCTGTGGTCTCGCTATCTGCACTTGGTGCGCGACGGCAGGGCACCGGAGGGGGGGATCGAAGCGGCGCTCGACATGTCGACTGTGTGGTGGCGTCGCCAGGATTTGGTACCCGAAGGGCGGTACCACACGCATCTGCGGCGCTACTACGACCAGTTTCCGGCGGACCAGATCAAGGTCTTCCTTCACTCCGAGCTCAAGCGAGACCCCACCAAGCTCATGCGTGCACTATTCACGCACATCGGCGTCTCGCCGGACGTCACCCTGGACCTGACTGCCAAGCACAATCCCAGCGGCACCGTGGCCCGCCCGTGGCTTCATGGCGCGGTCGGCGGCGGCGGACTTCTGCCGCGGGCACTTCGCTCACTCTCTCCGACACTGTGGCAGTGGGGCCGAGAGAATCCCCTTGCGCAGCGCTGGGTGACGGCGGCTCGCAGCGCTTCGTTGGAGCGACCGGCGTTGCGGCCACACACGCGCACTCGGCTGATCGAGGAGGTCTACAGCGGTGAGATCGAGCGCTTGGCTGCCATGCTGGGCCGCGACCTGAGCCCCTGGCTGGCGTAGCCGGCCCGTTCAGGAGGCTTTGAGCGCGCCCATCGCTTCTGCCCGAGCACGCAGCTCGGGCACTCGTTGGGCGTGTGACCTGGCGCAGATCATCAGGGTCTCTCCGATCTCCACAATGATCAGGTCTGAAACCCCGAGAGTGAACACGCGCTTGCTGGGCGCGTCGACGATGTGCGCTCCACCATCGAGCGCGACGCCGTCCCGGACTCTGGCTACACCAAGGGAGTGGTCGGGGAAGACCTCGGTCATCGCTCCCCACGACCCCAGGTCCGCCCAACCGAAGTCGCAGCGAACCACCGTCAAGTGCTCTTCCTTTTCCAGGATGCCGTGGTCGATCGAGATGGCCGTCATGTCGGTCCACTTCTCGGCCTGCCACAGCTCGGGTAGGTGTTCTTCGAACGCCCGGCTGATGGCGTCGACCCGCCATACAAACATGCCGCCGTTCCACAGCGCGCCCCTCTTCATGAGGGCGACCGCTCGGTCCAAAGGCGGCTTCTCGACAAAGGCTGACACCACGGACACGCAGCCGCTGTCCCTGGCCTCGATCCAGCCAAATCCCGTCTCAGGACGCGTCGCACGCTGTCCAAGCAAGACAAGCCTGCCCAAGGTCGACGCGGAAAGCGCCATCGATACGCACATTCGGAAGGCGTCCACATCCACAACTCGGTGGTCGGAAGGCAGCACCACCATGTACTGACCGCCGCGCCACGCCACTTCGCGGGTGGCCCACGCGATGGCTGGCGCCGTATTTCTGCCGGAAGGTTCAACAAGGATCTGATCGGCGGGCACATCGGGCATCTGCCTGCGCACCTCGCCCTCCATGGCGGCTCCGGTGCACACCAAGACCCGATTCGCGGGCAGCCCCAGCCGATCGAAGGTCTGCTGCAACAGGGTGCGCGAGCCTTCGAGGGCCAGGCACTGCTTGGGCATGTTGGGCGTACTGCGAGGCCAAAACCGGCTGCCAATCCCGCCGGCCAAGATGACCCCCCACACTGTTGGATCATCGAGCATGAACACCCCCTAGATGCCGTGGTGGTGAACCACACTCAGGACGGTCTGCACCAACAGGCGCAACCGCCCCCTCAGCGTTCCGTACTGGGCGTATTCACCAGTTAAGTACTTCCTATTCTTCGGATCGAGCACCACCGCCTGATAGCTGTCATGCACCAAGCGCTCCTCGGCCGTCAGGCTCGAGCGCCCCCGCGATTGCCACAGACCGGCGAGTCCCGGGCGCCCCGAGAAGCGAACCCGTCCAACCTCACGCATGCCACGGCCCAGGCTCTCTTGCCGCCCGAGATCGCGGGCCTCGTACGTGGGCAGTGCCCACAGCCCGACCAAGTGCAGGCGACCGACCAACACGCTCCACAACAGAGGAAGCTCGTCGATACTCGTCTTTCGCAGCCACCACCCGAGCCGGGTCACGCGAACGTCGTCCTCACACTTTCGGTAAGGCCCCGTTGCATAGATGTTCTTACGGTTCAGCTGCGTCAGATTCTCATCGGCGCTGACCCCCATGGTGCGGAACACGGGGAAGGGCAGAACGGCCTCGGATGCAACCGAGTAGCCGCGTTCGTCATAGCGTCGGTGACCCAGGCGCGTGACGCGACGCCCTACGTACAGTGCCGGTCCTCGGTCCGCGAGACAGATGCCGGCCGACACCAAAGAAAATAACGGTGCGAGGGCGATAATGGCGACCCCACACAGCATCACCTCAACGCTGCGCTCAATCATTCTCGCCACGGACTCGACGCGATCGGACCGACGAACCGGTCCCAACAGGGACGCGTCTTCGACGCGAGTCGCAAAACTGTCAGCTCGGCGCCATAGCACAGAGCCTGAGACGATGGCGTCGCAGACGTCGACATGCTCACCGACAGCTGTGTGTGCGCAGACCATCGCATTTTGGACCCTGGCGCCCGATGCCACCGTCGCGCCAACGCCAATGTCAACCGGCCCAATCAGCTCGACTCCGGCTTCGATGCGCGCACCTTCACGGATGCGGATGGGACCGCGAGCGGCATTCAAGACCGACGGCGGCACAGACGCCCCGTCAGCCACCCGCACGCCGTCTGTGTGGTCCATCACGCGCCGGTGTAGCT
This sequence comes from uncultured Enterobacteriaceae bacterium, assembly GCA_964471355.1. Taxonomy (GTDB): domain Bacteria; phylum Myxococcota_A; class UBA796; order UBA796; genus CAYYHT01. The sequence goes on along the minus strand of CAYYHT010000002.1, from coordinate 28,828 downwards.
CCTGTGCACATCGAACCTCATCAACCGGCTGCCGCTGCATGATCACAGAAAGATCTTTGAGCGCTGCTCGTGCCGTCGGACGCACCAGGCAGATGACGTGCGAGCCTGCAACCGACCTCAGCGCACCCGACCGGCCCGTCGCTTCGCACTCGCGGCACAGGTCCAACACATCACCGGTGTCAAAGACCGCCCACGGGTCCATCACGAGTACCGGCTCCTTGGGCCCGAACCGGCCTCGGGCGAGTTCATAGACGCCAGTCCCTTCACGCCGGTAGGCGACCTGCAGACGCGCTGAGCCGTGCAGAGCCAGCAGTTCCCCGTAGGCCTCTGGGTTCTCGCCGACCACCAGGACTACATCCCATACGCCGCAATCGAACAAGCCGTCGATCAGCTTGTTCAGAACACACTCAGCCGCCGCCGGCAGAAGTGCCAAGGGATGCTGCAACAGTTGGTCCTGCTGGCTCAGGCCGCTCTTGGGCCACAGGCCGTCGGTAAAGACAAGGGCGTGCACAGCGGCGTCCTACGACGCGACTTTGTCGAGCGCGTGCCACTCGTCGGTCTGTACAGCGCCGAAAGCAGCGACAGCCTCGCGCACATTCGTGTGCACATCGAAGACGCGATGCAGCCGAGTCAGCTCAACGATGGCTCGCACCGGTGGCTGCAAAGCCACCATTTTCACGTCTCCGCCGGCTGTGATGGCACGACGAAGCGCAACGATGAACACTCCCAGCGTGGAGCTGTCCACGTACTCGGCATGCTCGAGGTTCAGCACCACGTGGTGGCGCTTGGCTTCGTGCAGCTGGGCGAGAACCATGCGCAGAGACGGCAGCGAGGCGTGGGTCGCTCGCTCCTCGAGCAGGGTGATGATTGCAATGCCTCGGTCAGTACTGGTCAATGAGAACTTCATGGAACACTCCTTTTGGTATTGAGAACAGGTGCAAGCGCTGTGCCGTTCAGCTGGCCAATCCAGGAACGCGCAGCTCGGAATCAAAGAAGCTCGCTGTCGCTTTGATGCCTTCTTCCAGGCTGATTCGAGGCTGGTAGTCGAGCAACGTTTGAGCGCGCTCCAGACAAGGCCTACGGATCTGCGGGTCGTCTTCGGGAAGCGGCTCGAATCGAATGCGGGACGTACTTCCCACCAGCTTGATGATGGTGTCGGCGAGCTCAAGCATGCTGAGCTCGGCGTCGTTGCCGAGGTTGACCGGCACCGTCACATCCGAGTCCGCCAACGCGACGAGGCCGCGAACAAGGTCGTCGACATAGCAGAAGGACCGCGTCTGGGTGCCGTCGCCATAGATGGTCAGGTCGCGTCCCTCGAGGGCCTGAACGACGAAGTTGCTGACCACTCGCCCGTCTTCCACCGCCATGTGCGGTCCATAGGTATTGAAGATGCGGGCGATGCGGACGTTCACACCATGTGCCCGCCGGTAGTCCGCACACAGCGTCTCTGCGGCTCGCTTGCCCTCGTCGTAGCAGGCACGTGGCCCCAGCGTATTGACGTTGCCCAGGTAGGACTCACGCTGTGGATGCTGCTCGGGGTTTCCGTACACCTCGGATGTGCTGGCCTGCAAGAACCGGGCTCCCTGCTCGACGGCTAGGTCCAGCAGATTCTTGGTGCCCATGACGTTGGTCATCAGCGTGCCAACGGGATCGATTTGGTACCGAGGTGGACTGGCCGGTGAGGCCATGTTGATGATTAGGTCGCAGGTGGCATGAAGCGGCTGCCGCACGTCGTGGGCGACCAGATGAAAGTCGAGCTCACCGATCAGATCGACGACATTGAACACCGAGCCCGTCGACATGTCATCGACGCAAAGCACACTCCAACCCCTCTTTAGGTAGGCAGCGCAGATATGGCTGCCCAAGAATCCCGCTCCTCCAGCGACCACAACGCGACGGCGCCTCATGCTGCACCTTCCATGGGGTTCAGATGACCGCGACCCACACCCATGTAGTTGAGGCCTGCCGAGGCCACCGCAGCGGGATCGAAGAAGTTCCGGCCGTCGAGAATCCAGTCGCCGCTCATCAAATGGGCCATGTCGGACAACTTCAATTCGCGAAGTTCTGGCCACTCCGTGACCAAAACCACGGCATCGGCATCGACGACAGCCTCCCGCGGACTCCGCGAATAGTGCACCTCGATTCCTTTGAGATCCGTGCGAGCGTTCGGCATCGCGACGGGGTCCCAGACGCGCACCTCGCAGCCAAGCTCACGCAAGCGGCGGATGAGCACCACAGCGCGAGATTCACGCATGTCGTCTGTTCCGGCCTTGAAAGCGAGCCCCAGCACGGCGACACGAGTGCCAGCAATACCTCCCATGGCCTCGTCCGCTCGCTCCAAGAAGTCCACGGGCATGCGTTCGTTGATGGCCATCACCGACTCGAGCACGTTCATGGGTGCCCCGACCCGCTGGCCCTCGGCGACCAGCGATGCCACGTCTTTGGGGAAGCAGCTGCCGCCGTAGCCCAGGCCGGCCTTGAAGAAGGCAGGTCCAACCCGTCGATCCATGCCGGCCCCTTCCATGACCAGCTCGACGTTGGCGCCGACCTGATCACACAGACCCGCAATCGTGTTTGCGAAGGAGATGCGCGTAGCCAGAAAGGCATTGGCCGCGTACTTGATGAGCTCTGATGAACGCCGGTCGGTGACAACCATTGGCGCGCTCAGACCAATATAGAGCTCCATGATGGTCAGAGCGGCGGCGCGGTCGTCCGTGCCAATCACGATGCGGTCGGGCTTCTGCGAGTCGGCGATTGCGCTGCCTTCTCGCAAGAATTCCGGATTCGACACGACCGCAAATGTGGCACCTGCCGGCGCATGCGCGGTCAGGATCGCCTCGACCCGGTCTCCGGTGCCCACCGGCACCGTGCTCTTGATGACAACAACGGTGTGGTCACGCAGGCCCAGCGCCACCTCCTGCGCTGCAGCATCGATGTAGCTCAGGTCAGTACTGCCATCGTTCTTGGGCGGGGTTCCAACGGCCAGGAACACGACCTCGGAGCGCCCCACAGCCAGCTCCGAATTCCCGGTGAAGACGAGTCGGCCAGCGCTGACACTGCGGCGCATGAGCTGAGCCAAACCTGGCTCATAGATGGGCACACCGCGACTCTGCAGGATTTCGAGGCGCTGGGGGTTCTTCTCGACACACTCAATTTCGTGATCGAGTTCAGCGAGTACGGCTGCGGTGACAAGGCCGACATAGCCTCCGCCAATGATTGCTACTTTCACAAGGACCTCCGATTGGATTCAGTGGCTCGAGGCACACGCGCCCAGGTCACCGCCTGACTTCCACGAAGGAAGCGGACGATGCCCATGAGTGCAGAGGCATTGGCCAGATAGAAGAAGTGCGGAATGCGCAGCCACGTGGACTGTCGCCGCAAGCGGTGTTGGGTCAGCGCCAGTCCGATCAACAGGGTCTGTGCGAGCAGGGTGGCCCACCAGGCCAGACCACCGGTGAGGGCCACGACGGCGATGTTCAGCGGAAAGGCCGCAATGACGAATGCGGGCGCCAGCCACCACCGGAATACTCGATGAGACAGGAAGGTGAAGGCGACCCACCCGTATGTGCTCGGGTCGGCCAGCATGCGCAGCCTGAGGACGGCCTTGCAGCCGCCGGCGGTGATGCGTGCTCGCCGCTCAAAGTCCCCGGCCGAGTCCGCACAGGGCAGCTCCACGGCGACCGCTTCGGGCTCGTAGAGATTACGCCAGCCGCGGGCCACCAGCCCCATGGTGAGCTCGAAGTCCTCGATGACCGCATCGTGGGGAACGGGCTGAAACAGCTCGCGGCGAATCGCGAAGATCTCACCCGCCGAACCCATCACCGAATGCAGCGACGACTCGTTGGCCTTGAGCCAAGACTCGTAGGTCCAGTAGAACCCTTCGCCGCTGACAAAGCCCTCTCTGGCGACCCGCTTTTCGCCAGACACCCCTCCAACCCGTGGGTCGCGGAAGTGACGGACGAGGCGGTGGATGGCATCTGGGCTGTACATCGCATTTGCATCTGAAAAGACGACGATGTCGGTGTCCAACAGAGGCAGCACCCGATTGAGAGCCGCCCCCTTGCCACCACGCCGGTCTTCATGGAACACGCGAACGCCGACGCATTCGCGCAGCATCGAGACCGTGTCGTCATCTGAGCCGTCGGTCACCCAGACGTGTCTCAACTTGCCGTCTGGGTAGCGAAGCTCACGGGTGTTCTGGACCTTCGCGGCCACGTGATCCTGTTCATTCCATGCGGCGACCAGCAACGTGACGGTGGGCCAGGCACCAGTGCCGCGCACCGGGACCTCACCGCCACCAAGAGCCGGATTCACTCGCACACTCGCGACGGGATCTTCTCCGAAGCGCGCCGCCACCAGCAACGCCAACAACAGGGGGTAGCCCACGTATGTGTACGCCACAAAACCAAGCGCAAACGCCAACAACCATTCGATGAACATGCGATATCCTCTGCAATAGACCAATGCAGCTTGCGTGCCAGACTGTGGTTCAGTCGGCAACGCCCAGTTCATCGACATCGACAGCATGTTGGTGGGGCGTGTGGATGAAGCGGCGGTCGGCCCCCGCAGAGCTCAGCATCGCCGCGAGCATCGATACCGCCCCCATCGGAGCCCACAAGACGGCCCACCACAGCGCCCTCGGCGGCCGCGTGGAGTGCAACGCAGCCAGCGCCGCGCTGGACATCATCACTGCCAACCCCCGAAATACAGTGTTGATCCCGGAACATTCAGCAGCTCTGACACGACGGCGAGGGCATACAAGCCCATCAGCAGCACCGAACGTGGTGGTGCGACCCACTGCATGACTTTGTCGAAGGCAGCAAAGCTGTTCCGGCGAGTTCCATGGGTCAGGGCGGCTGTTCCGTATCGGGACAGGAACACAAACTGCGCGCTGATCCACCGACGCTTCTGATGGATGAAGGCATCGAGCTGGTCGACCTTCTCGTCATAGACAATCGCCGCCTCGACCCACGCACAATCGAGATTCATGAGGATGAGCTCAACCTCGAGCTGCTTGTCGAAGCCGCCCACTGCATCGATCTTGGCCATGAGCGCGCGAAATGAGGGCAGGCGGAACACCATGCCACTGCCCGCAAGGCAGGGCGGCAGACCAGCCACAGCACGCCCTCGGCGGTAGATCGCGTGGTTGATCCGCTCCATCGCCGATTCCAACTGTGCCAGCCATGTTCCGTGGTTCTTCTCGAGCCGCAGTCCTTGTGTGGCGGCGTAGCCCAGCTCCAGCGCCTCGACGGAACGGGTCAGAAAGTCTGGATGGGCCAGGTTGTCCGCGTCCAGGATCGCTACGTAGTCCACATCGCGGCCGACATCGTCGAGCGCGAGGCGAATGGCCGCGGCCTTGGTGTTTGGAACGCGGTCATCCACCGTCACCGTGATGGGCAGGCGACGCAGAGCCTGCAGCACATCCTCATCGAGATGTTGCGCGATGACGACGACTTCGAGCTGCTCGGCCGGGTAGTCGAGGGCCAGCAACGAGCGCGCGCACTGCACCACGACCTGTCCCTCCTTCCAAGCCGGCACCATCGCAACAACCCGCGGGCGAAATCCGCCCACCAGCGGCGGGAATGGTTCGGGGCTCCGCTGCGCCATGACGGCGAAAGCGGTGAAGTGAAGGGCACATGCCCCCAGATAGGCCGACGCAAACAGGCCCAGGACGCCGAGCCCAATCATCCGACAACCAGGCCGCGATTCAGCAGCTCGCGATGTGCATCGTCAATTCGATCGACAGCCGAGACTTCATCACACCAGGAGCACAGGTTCTTGAGGCCCTCTCGCAGGGGCACCTGAGCCCGAAAGCCCAGCTCTTGCAAACCGGCGATATCTCCGTAGCAATCACGAATGTCGCCCTTTCGATAGCTGCCAGTAATCTCAGTGCCAAGCTCTGGGCTGCCGTACTGCTCGAGCAAGAGATCGGCGAGCTCGCGCACGGTGGTCCGATTGCCGGTTCCCACGTTGAAGGACCGGTAGTCAGCGCGCTCATCTTCGAGACACAGCAGCTTCGCCTGGACGATGTCGTGGACCGAAGTGAAGTCCCTCGACTGCTCTCCGTCTTCGTAGATCATCGGCGCGCGACCATTCTTGATGCGCGACGAGAAGATAGCAGCCACCCCCGTGTAGGGGTTGTTCAGGCTCTGCCGCGGGCCGTACACATTGAAGAAGCGCAGGGCCACGGTGGCGATGCCGTATGTCTGGCCAAAGATGTGCGTGTACTCCTCTTGGTCCTTCTTGGTCTGCGCGTAGATGGAGGTACACAGCAGCGGCTTGCTCTCTTGGGTGGGCACTGACGCCACTGCACAATCGCAGTGAGGACAGGAAGCGGCCCACCTGCCTTCGGCCATCGCTGCCTCGGATCGAAGCCCCGGCGCCACGGTGCCGTGCTCGGGACAGACGGCTTGTCCTTCCCCGTAGATGCTCATCGAGCTGGCAACCAACAGCTTGCGGACGTTGTTCGGCTCGTTCGCTAGCACGTCGAGAAGCGTGGCTGTGCCGCCAACGTTGACGGCTACATAGGTCTGAATTTGGTACTGACTCTGACCCACACCCACCGCTGCCGCATCGTGAATGACTGCGTCGACCCCTCTCAAGCACCGAGTCAGCAGCTCTCGGTTTCGGACATCACCGAAGTGGTAGGTCGCCTCGGGGTTGAGCCAGCTCGGCACCCCGTTCGGGTGGACCTGCGGGTCCAGATTGTCGAGCACGACAACCTCATATCCCCGGTCGATAAGCGCATCGACGGTGTGTGAACCAATGAATCCGGCGCCGCCGGTGACGAGTACTCTGAGTGTCATGCTGATGTCCTCTGCTGTCTGGTGAATGAAAGGGTGCGAATCAGGACCTGTTCGAGCTGCACGGCACGCTGCTCCCAGCTCCGAGCATCTGCCGCGGCGTAGCGCTGCACCGCGTCGGATCCCGCGGCGGCCAGCTCCAGCTCGACAGCCACGACGAACTCATTGGGGCTGCGTGCTGTGGCTGACCACGGCTCCAACTCTGGAATCTGCGCAAAGCCCGTGGTCACCATGCGAAGTCCGGCTGCCAGGTAGTCCAGCATCTTGAGCGGGTACAGAGCCCTGGTGAACGGGTCCAGCACGAACGGCACGATGCCGACGTCGAACGCCGCCAGCACCGCGGGAATCCGGTCCGGCGGAATCGAACCGAACAGGTGGACATTGTCCAGACCCTTGACGGCGTCGGTGGTGGCGCCACGCAAGACGGGACCCACCAGCGCGATCGACCAGTCCGGGCGCTGCTTGGCCACCTCGGCAACCAGTGTCAGGTCCATGCGGCCGTCGATGCAGCCCAGATAGCCAAGGATGGGACCGGGCAGCGAGCGCACGCTGGAGTCCGCCTGGGCACCTTGTTCTCGAAAGCGCGAGAAGGCCGGGGTGTCGACGCCGTTGGGCACCAGGTAGCAGCGGGAATTCAGCTCGCTCTTGCTGTCTTGCAGGGTCGGCGACGTGGCCACCACTGCGTCCGCCGACGCGAGCACCTGACGCTCGGCGCGCGCTCCATGACGCGCCTTCCAGAACGCGCCGCCGATCTCGTCATAGCAGTAGTACATCGTCGCCCCGACGGAATCGGGGGGCAGCAGTTCAAGGCCATAGACTGGATTCCAAGCGTTGATCAGCAGGATGTCGTCGAATCCGAGTTCCTGGACTGCGGCCGTGACCCCACGACGCAGGCGCGCTCGATTGACCGACATGACCAGGTCGTGGACGGCCCCCGGCGGCAGCCGGTTATGGGGAATCTCAGGCGCTGGACGCAGCACATGCAAGCGGCCGTGAGCATCGACCTGTCGCAGCCGCGACCCGAGAAGGGGACTGCTGCCCGCCATGGACGGTGCTTGTTCGACGAACAGGACGCGATGCCACCGCGCGAGCTGTTTCGCCAGCTCAACGGTGGACTTCAGGTACAGCCCATCCCACGCCAGTCCGGACACGATGACCAGATCCATGCTCTCTCCCATGTTCATGCCCACACCTGGGCTGTGAGCCAGCGCTGACCATCCGCAAACCCGGTTGGAAGCGGCGCCAGCTGCCGGCGGTACAAGGCCCATTCCCCAATGCCTATGCCCACGACCATGGCGACGCAGGACACCGCCGCCACCCCTTCCAAGCGCCCCGTCTCGCACACCAAAAGAATCAGGGTGCTGCCGGTGACGTTCACCAACAGCGAGCCACAGACCTTGGCCGAGTTGACCTCGGGCAGTCCGATGGCATCGAGCAGGACGCCCTGATTGCGGTCCCAAGGGCGCAGCAGGTTGAAGAGGACCAGGATGGCGACAAGACGCGCCGCCTCTGTGAATGCCGACCCCAGCGCCATCCCCAAGAACGGCTCGGCCAACACGCAGGTGCCCAATGCAATCGGCAGTGAGATCCAGCTGGTGACCACCACGGCTCGTGCAGCCTCGGCTGTGGCCTGTGACCGACTCACCGATGCTGTGCGGGAAATACTAGGTACCAGAACCTTGATCAGCGCTTGAAGCGGGATCTCTGTCAGGTCCGTGAGCTTCCAGGCCACCGTGTAGATGCCCACCATCGCAGGACCGCCCAGTGCCGCGACGAGCCAGACGTCACAGGTCTTGTGCAGAGCGGAGCCAATCCGAGACGCCAGTGCATACAGCCCATGGCGAACCAAGCGCAGGCCGTGGCCGTACAAGTCACGGGTGTCCCAGTAGAAGAAGCCAACCGCCAGGGTTGCGCCGAGCAGCGTCGCGGTGGCATGGCCCGCAATCAGCCCGGCACACGCCATCCACAAGAGTTCGCCGCTTCCGGCCCCACATGCAACGAACCCAAGCATCGTGCCGCCTTGAACGACACGCATCGCCAGCAGGGCATCGAAGCGTCCCCGGCACTGCAAGATCGCTCGAGCCGCCGCACAGGCCCCTGCAATCGGCGCCAGGACCACGGTTGTTCCAACAAGCAGTCCACCTGTTCCATCGAGGTGGAACACCCAGCCCACGATGCACGCACCGAACATGACGGGAACCGACGACAGCAGCACCGTCGCCAGCAATGTCGTCGTGACCTGGTCGAAGCGCTCCCCCTCCAGGCCGCTGGCAAAACGCAGGTAGGCGCTGGAAGTTGCCCCTTCGCGCGCCATGTCGATGAGCCCCCATGTGGCGAGAAACAGCATCCACAGACCAAATTGCTCGAGTCCGAGCTGGCGAGCCAACACGATCGTGACGGCCGCGCCAGCCCCGAGCTTGGCCATGCGTTCGGCAAGCATGAGCAAGCCGGCCGATACCCATTGCTTGCGCGTTTGAAGGACTGGATCTCTGGTTTCCATGCAGGAATGCAATGCAGACGCTGTGCCAGCCCGTCAGCCTCAGGAACTCGATTCACGAACCTCGCGAATCAGCTCCAGAGGCTCCACTAGCCGGCCACCTGCAAAACGACCCCAGTACCGCGCGCTGGCGCGAACACCATCGCCATCGAGGCGTGTGCCACCCCACAACGACTTGTACGCTTGCAGCACCTCGAGCTTGCCCGGAAACACCTCTGACACGTCCTCGAATCGATTGGGCGAGAACGCCGGAGTCGATGTGAGCGCCTGATAGCAGTACACCTCGCCCACACCCCGGGTCGCCACCATGGCCGAATGATGAAGCGCCCTTACATCTGGCAGCTCATCATGTTGGCTCGGGGCGTACACCACCGAGATGTCCAGCGACTCAACCAGCCGTCCCAGGAGCTGCACCAGCTCGGTGTTCCGATTCGACAGCGAACCCTGAGGCAGCGCCTCGACGATGACCCGGGCGTCCATCTTCAGGCCCGCATTCACCAGCTCGGCCTGCAGCGTGCTGCGGTTCCCGAGCTGCTCACCACCAGTGGCGATGACCACATAGACCGCGTCGCCCTGTTGCCGATGCCGCAGCAGCGTACCCGCACAGCCCGACTCGACATCACCGGGGGCGACGCCGATGGCCAGTACGCGCTTCTTGACTGGAGTGTTCTGCCTCGCTGACTCGATGACCCGCGCCACCGAACCCAGCAACTCGTGCCGATTGAGCGGCTTCCGTAGGTAGTCATCGGCCCCTCGCCGCAGGGCATCGATCACAAACTCGACGCGGCCGTGCGCCGTCATCATGATCACGGGGACCCCACCTGAGTCGCTCTTGGCGATGTCGATCAACTCGAGGCCCGAGCCGTCCGGAAGGGCGACATCCATGATAATGGCGTCCCAATCGTCTCTTCCAACGGTGGCGCGAGCCTCTTCATTGCTGTCCGCCACGACCACTTCGTAGTCGTCGCCAGCCAGCCACGCTGAGACGAGCCGGGCCTGGGAGGAATCATCCTCGACTAGGAGGATGCGGCCTTTGGAACCGGTCGCAGAAAGGGCAAGTGCAAGTGACATCGACAACTCCAGGCGGGTTGTCTGTCACTCATGCAACAGGAGTGCCAATCACGTGGGCGGGGATCGCCACCACCTCGACAGTCGCCAGCAGATCTTCGAGTGCCGAGACGGCTGCAATCGTCTCGCTGGCGGAACGGGATTCCGCCGCTCGCTGTAGCACCCGCCCGATATCGCTCACGATGTGAAATCCATAGGACGCACCGGTCCCCTTCATGCTGTGTCCCAGGCGCCCAACCAACCCCCAATCGCCTTGAGAAACGGCCGTTCTGAGCGCTCGAGCGTCCTGCCGTCGATCTTCCAAGAACGGGGGAATCAACGGCATCAAGTCCGCGTCGATGCCTACGACATTCTGATCTGTCGGCATCTCGTCGAACGGCAGCATGGCTCCGACCAGATGCGCATCGATCTGTTCCATCAGCTGCGCCCGCCGAACCGGCTTGGTGAGGAACGCATCAAAGCCCGCATCCAGACACCGTCGGCGTACGTCGGCCCCCTCCTCTCCGGTCACCGCGACCAACACCACCCGCGAGTGCACCGATTGCCTGCGAATGTGCCTGACCATCTGCAATCCGGACATGCCCGTCATGTTCAGGTCGACAAAGGCCAACGCCACATCCCCTCGCTCCATGCGCTCGAGTCCCGCTTCGGCTGACGGGGATTCGACGACCTGCAGCTCTGACTCCTTGCGCAGCCAGTGCCCGATCAACCGCCGGCTGTCCGCCGCATCATCGACCACCAGCACGACGTGCCGGCCATGGGCCCACCTGTTCACCGTGTCCAGCAGGTGTTCACCCCGAATGGGCTTGGTCAGGAAATCATTCATGCCGACGGCGTAGCACTCACGGCGAATCGCATCGGTCGCATGAGCTGTAAGGGCAATGATCGGCACCCGACTGGCCCCACGACGTTCCTCGGCTGCTCGAATCTGACGGGCGGCATCCAGCCCACTCTGCTCGCCCAGGTGGATGTCCATCAAGATCAAGCAATGGGGTTCGAGCGCAGCTTCCACCGCCGCGGGGGCCGTGGCGACGTGGTGGACCCGATGTCCTGAGCGCTCCAGCCGCCTGCGAGCCACTACCGCGTTGTCCACGTTGTCCTCGACCAGCAGGATCGGTGGCAGCGGGCGCTGGACCGACGCAGGCACCCCACTCAGAGTGGTGCGACGCCCTGCGCGCGCCTTGGCAGAGGGCAGCGGCAGTGAGACCGTAAACCGACTGCCTACTCCGAGCGCGCTGTGGACATCCATGTCTCCGTCCATGGCGAGCACGATGGCCTGAATGATGTGCAGCCCCAGCCCGGTACCCACAGCATTGGAGGGTCGAGCCAGTTGCACGAACTTGTCGAAGATGATGCCTTGGTCTTCAGGCCGAATTCCAATGCCGGTGTCTTCCACCGCGAGCTGTACGCGGCCGGTGGCCAGGCGCTCACAAGAGACCTCGATCGAGCCGCGGCGTGTGTACTTCACCGCATTGGCGACCAGGTTCATTATGATCTGACGCGTGCGTCCGGGGTCCCCAATCACAAGGCCCACAGGTTGCCGAGCCAATAGCGAAAGCCGAAGCCCCGCATGTTGAGCCCGCAGACGAAAGACTCCCACAACATCGGCCACCAGAGAGTCCAGGCTGAACTGAACTTCGTCGACTTCGATCTTGCCTGCTTCGATGCGCGCGACATCCAAGACACCGCTGATCAAATCCAGCAGCGATTCTCCGCTGTCGCGAACCACCGTGAGGTACTGCAACAGGTCGGCAGGGGCCTCGTCGATGGCCAGCTCGGTCATGCCGATGATGGCGTTGAGGGGCGTGCGAAACTCGTGGCTCATGGTCGCCACAAAGGTCGACTTCGCATCGCTGGCCGCCTGGGCTGCGTCGCGGGCCGCCTCCAATGCCTTCATCGCCTCGGCACGCTCCGTGTCGTCATAGGCATAGACGTTGACGTACTGCTTGCCGGCCACCGGCGTAATCCAGCCTCGAAACACCCGATCATCGACGTCCCACACGTGCTGGGTCACTTGTCCCGCCGCCGCGGCTTGACGCACGTTCTCGGCGACGTGGGCAGGCAGGCTGCCGTCTTCAGTCCAGGAGGCCAACAGCTCCCGGAAGCCCGCATTGGCGTAGACGACCACGCCTTGTACAGAGACGCGGCACACCGGCAGCGGGTTTTCATCCGGGAATCGGGTGTCGAGCGTCTCAGTCATGGCATCCCCCACTCCAAATGCTCTCTGCAAGACGCGGGCCTACTTGAGCCCGTGCTTCCGCAACTTGCGGTACATCGACGTTCGAGGAATTCCAAGCTCCCGCATAGTCTGGCTGACATTTCCGTCGTGTCGCTCGAGCGCAGCCAGCAGCATCTGCCGCTCGTGGTCGGACGCGGTGGTCGGAGGGCGTTCAGTCACCAGCCTCAGGGTCGTCGACCGAAGGCGACGCGGCAGATCGGACAGCTGAATGAGCCCGCCATCCGCCAAGACCGAAGCCCGCTCCAACGCGTTTCGCAGCTCGCGCACATTGCCAGGCCAGTCGTGTTCGACCAAGGCGGACATCGCCGCGTCTGTCATCTCGAACTCGACGCCACAGAGGGCGCTGAACTCGGCCAAGAAGTGCTCGGCCAGCATCTCCAAGTCATCGCCTCGCTCTCGCAGCGGAGGCAGGTCTACCTCGAAGACAGCAAGCCGGTAGAACAGGTCTTGGCGGAAGCGCCCATCGGCGATCCACTCGGTCAGGTCCGCGTGGCTGGCGGCAACAATGCGCACATTCGCGCGAATGACCTGACTTCCACCGACGCGCTCAAAGCACCGCTCCTGAAGCACCCTCAGCAGCAACGCCTGGGCAGAAGGGGACAGTTCGGCGACCTCGTCTAGGAAGAGCGTGCCGCCCTCGGCCTGCTCAAAGCGGCCTTGTCTGGTGGCCACCGCCCCTGTAAACGCACCCTTCTCGTGCCCAAATAGCTCCGAGGCCTGCAGCGACTCCGCGATGGCCGCGCAGTTGATAGCCACAAAGGGACCATCGCTGCGCAGAGAGCGCTCGTGCAGCGCACGGGCCGCCAGCTCCTTTCCTGTGCCGGACTCGCCGCGCAACAGCACAGACACCTCTCGGGGTGCAACTCGGTCGATCTGATTGAACAGCTGCACCATCAGCGGGCTGTTGCCCAGCATGCCGCCGCGCCCAGTCCCAGCTGCCGCGCGTCGCTTGATGCCGGTCGGGCGCTTCGACGCGTCTAGCGCTCCTCGAACCGCTCCCAGCAGCGCTGTACGAGCCACTGGCTTCACCAAATAGTCGATGGCACCCGCCCGAACTGTCTGCACCACCATCGGCAGCTTCCCGTCACCGGTGACCATGAGCACCGGCAGCCGCGGGCGGCTCTGTTGGAGTTCCGCAAGTACCTCCGTGCCGTCGAGACCGGACATGTGTACGTCCAGCAGCACCACATCGGGCGTGCGGTCGCGAATCATGGCGAGCGCCTCGTCTCCGTTGGCGGCATGATCCACCTCATACCCAGACCGGCACAGCCAGTGCGCCACCAATCGCCGGTGGCTGGCGTCGTCGTCGACAACAAGGACGCGTTCAGGCACCAGTTCCTCCCCTCACTCCTCTCGGATCAACTGCTCAGAATGTGACAGGCATCGCCGCCCACCGCACTTACGGGACCCTCACCCGACGCCCGAGTTCCTCACATCAGCGCGGTGTGAGCTCGGCGTCGACCGTCACGAATTCCGCATCGAGTGCACCCAAATCGGTGATTCGGACGATCTCGTAGTCGGGATGCAGCACGACCACCACGGGACTGTGATGCGTGACGGGTACAGTCAGCCGCAGGGTGCCACGTCTTGTTGGTGTCGCCATAGGCCTCGCGCCAGACCGCGAATTCGGGGTAGCTGTCCTCGATGAACTCCGTCTCGGTCGGCGGGCTCCACGCTTCGGGAAACACCAGTCCCCAGGGAAACCCATTCGCATCGCGGAACCCTGACTGCAGCGGCGGGTTGGCGCTGCCCGGATTCGACGTATGCCCGACGGTGTGTACGTCGTAGCCGTAGCCGGGAAGCAACAGGTACATGTCAAAGGGCGCCTGGGCAATCGCGGTGGGCGCCACTGGATTGTCCGGTACGGATCGAAACTGGGCCGTCGGGCCCCTGTCGAGCACAGCAACATTGGTGTTGTAGCTAGGCAGCGCTGTCTTGAGGTTCTCGAACAAGGTCAGGTCGAGCGCGCCGCCGTTGTGAGAACCGGTGCGGGTCTCGATCAGGACGTCGTTGCGATCGACAAAGTCGACCTCCCATTCGCCAGAAGGCGCGCCCTCGATTCGAATGTGCAGCGACGCCGAGCGATGGGCACCGCGGGTCACCGCCTGAACACGCCCGCGAATCTGCACGAGCTCTCCGTCTGCATTGAGCCACTCATGGAAGCTGCCCATGCCCAGGAAGTCGTTGTAGTCCCCATCGCCAATGCGCGGAAACATGTCCTCAAACGCGACGGTAAACAGCTCACTGCCCGAGGGATAGCGGTTGTCGATGGCGTACAGCGGATCGGTCGGGAAGTCGTCGATCGAGTCCGGCAGGCCATCGTTGTCCGTGTCGCCGTTGAGCGTCGGCAGCCCATTGGCTGCGGCAATCTCGGAGATCAGCTCGGGCGGGGTTGAGCGAATCGACAGCACCAGGTCATTGAAGTCGTTGTCACTCGAAGGACTACTTCGGTACAAGTCCTCCCAGCCCAGCAACAGGGCGTCCGGCGCCATCATGCTCTGCACGACCACGGCATGCTCAGGAGGGCCGTCAATGGCCATGTTTAGCTCATCGAGCGAGTACCAAGTCGGACAGCCTGAACAGGTGTAGCCGTTGGCCTTGAGCCAGAAACCTAGCGCGAGCCCCTCCCATGCTGGATCGAGGTACACATCGACTGTGTGGCCCGTCTGCAGGCACTCCGAGCCGTCCCCGCCTGCGTAGTAGAACGATGCGTTCTCCCACACGATCTCTGAAGAGAGAATGATGTCCGTGCCGGCGGGGCTGTCCCCCACCACAGACGCCGGATCGTACAAGAAATAGCCAAACTGGTTTCTGTACCCAGCTCCCTCAATCAGGAACGTCATGTGCAACGTCCCGCCGACAACAGTCGGCGTTAAATCGATATTTCGGCTGATATCTAGGACGTAGCCCGGATTCAAAACCCGCTTCTCGGGAAGCACCATCCACATCTCGTCGATGAGCGATTGGTCCACCGACTCGAGTGTGCCGCAGGGAGCGCCAACTCCCAATTGAGCCATCAACGCAAGAATCATCGAACACCCCTTGTTTGCCCGGAACAGGTGCAGGACCCGTGCCAAGGGATTGGCACAGCGTCTGCTTCACAGGACTGGACAGGAGGTCAGATGAGCAAAATTAATCGGGTACGCATCGGCATCGAGGGGCACAGGATCCTGCACCCTCGGCGTCACGGAATGGCGGTGGCTTGCGCTGCTCTGATCCGCGCATTGGTCACTGCGAACCCCCATCATGACTACTTCATCTATGTTGACAGGCCAGACGATGAAGGGTTGCTGGGCCAACATCCCAACCTGCACCTGCGGGCGCTGCCCCAGGCCAACTACGCTTTGTGGGAGCAATGCGCCCTGCCCGTCGCGATGCAGAGAGATCGCATCGATCTGGCCCATTTCACAAGCAACACCGCCCCATTGTACGCCGGACGGCCGTACGTGCTCACTCTGCACGACGTGATCTTCATGCAGCCGCAGCTCAAAGGCCGACCCACTTCCTATCAGCGTCTGGGCCGCATCTACCGTCGGTGGGTGGTGCCAAAGGTCATCCACTCAGCGGCCCGCATCATCACCGTTTCGCAATACGCGAAGCGAGGCATCGTTCGGGAGTTCGGCGTTCAGCCCGACCGCGTCCGCGTCATCCATAACGGCGTGGGCGCCGGATTTGCACCGGTTGTAGGCCAAAGACCGAGCAGCGAGTCCCATTTTCTATTTCTGGGAAGCGACGCCCCCAAGAAGAACCAGGACCGCGTGCTACAGGCGTACGCCAAGCTGTGTGCGGGTGTGCCGGATGCTCCCAAGCTGGTGGTGATCGATGGAACACTTGGAACACTGGCCGCGAATCTGAAGCGACTGGGCCTGACCCACTTGCGCAATCGCGTCACAGCAACGCCCTACGTGTCCCAAAAACGCCTGCCATCTCTCTACGCGGGAGCCACGGCACTGCTCTATCCGTCGCTGGTCGAGAGTTTCGGCATTCCGATGTTGGAGGCGATGGCAGTCGGAACCCCAGTCCTTGCCAGCCGCGCCGCCGCTATGCCCGAAATTGCCGGCAACGCCGCACTTCTTGTCGATCCGACGAGCGTCGAGGCGATCGCAGCCGGCATGGCCCGCCTTGCCGCTCAGCCGGAGCTTCGCGAAGTCCTCGCTTGCCGTGGCTTGCAGCGGGCCAAGCGATACCAATGGAAGAGCGCTGCGGAGCTCACCGCACAGCTCTACGAAAACGTGCTGATTCGCTCAGGCCGGCTGCAGCTGACTCCGCAGCTAGAAGCGGTGTCCTAGCGCCAAGCTGGTCTGGACGGCTCCGGGCAGTGCCGGCGCCTGACTCGTGCGATTCGAATAGGCGACGTACCGCCCTTCGATGTCCACGAACCACCGGTCCGCGGGGCTGAGCTCGACACCGACGCCGACGTGTCCGGCTGTGATCGGCGCGTGCTGTTCATAGAAGGCGGCCTGCTCACCGTCCCAGTATGTATCCTGCACATCGCGACCCATGGCCGTTCCGCCACCCAGCACATACAAGCTCGCGGCTTTGCGTGGCGTCATGAAGAGCATCATCGAGGCCTGCACGGCGGTGTGATTGCGCTCGGACACCTCTCCGAAGGCGTCGCCGTAGCGGATGGCCCCCACCTCGAAGCCGACTTCGGCACCTGGCTTGTAGCGAACGGCCACGCCGCCGCCGAGGTCCGACCATGGGTCAGCGACGCCGAGACCATCGGCTCGCTCGTACCCGCTGTGCAGGGCCGTGATGCCAGCGCTGACCGACCACTCGGACTCGGTGTCGACGCGGATGCGCTGACTGGGGCCGTCGTTGTACTGGTAGCGATCGGGATTGGTGTACCGAACGCCTCGGTAGCTCGGTCCGTACGGCGCTCGTGGGTAGAACACCGCAAAGTGGTCCCAGCCGTAGCCGTGGCAGTGGTGGTCGTGGGAGTGGTCGCTTCGCGGAGGCCGCGCACTGGTGCTGCTGGGCGGCGGGTTGCGAGGCGGACGGCCGATGTCCGTGCCGCCAGATGGCGGGCTCGAGTCACTCGTACCCGGCCCTGGGTTGTAGCCAGGCTCATAGGGCTCGAACGGCGTCGATGGCTGTGCCGGACCCCGAGGGCCGGAGTTGATCTTGGGCGGCGGGGCTGTGCCGCGAACGACATCGGGCTCGTCGGAGCCTGGCCCCGGAATCTCTCGGCGAATCACGCCGGGATCGATCGGCTTGGGGTCACCGCGTCCCAAGTCGACGGTGGGCTTGTCGCCCAGATCGGTGTGCTGGTTGTCGTCACCAAATGGCGTGCGGCCTGGCCCCTCCCAGCTCGGCGGCTTGGGGGGCGTACGCGTCGGTGTGGGACGCGCATCGGTGGGACGGTCGCGCACTGGCGTCGGAAAACTCACGTCGTCCGCACGGACGGGGGGTGTCCTCGGTGCGAAGTCCGGCACCGGAACGGCGATCTCTGGATGAGGAGAGGCGACGCGGCGCGGCTGGTAGGCCGGCTTCGGGTCATGAGGTTTGACGGTCGTCACCGGCGCCGGCGGCGTGTGAGCCGGCACCGGAGCCGAGCGGGTCATCGGCGGCTTTGGTGCCGTGTAGGAAGGACGCGCCGGGGCTGACGGTCGAGGCGTCGGGGTCGCCACCGGGCGCGGAGGAGGCGTGTAGGAAGGACGAGCCGGAGCCGACTGGCGCGGAGGAGGCGTGTAGGTCGGCCGAGGAGTCGGGGTCGCCACCGGACGCGGAGGAGGCGTGTAGGTGGGCCGTGGGGTCGCCGTGTAGGTCGGGCGAGGAGGCGGCGTGTACGTCGGACGTGGGATCGGCGTCACGGCCACAGGCGGCGGAGGAGGCGGCGGTGGCGTTCGAACAATCGGTGTGGACTTGGGCGACGAGCGCGTCAACGTCGTGGACTTGGTGTCCGAGTCCTTCTTCTTCTTGTCATCGGCAAGGGCAGGTCCTGCCAAGAAAACGGCCAGTGCAAGTGGCAGCGCGGTCCAGCGCATCATGTGATCTCCTCATCAGCGTGAGGACCAAGACGCCCTGAAGCTCCATTCATTCAATGGATGATCTGATCAAGCGGGTCTACAGGCTCAGGCAGACGCCAAAAGCAGCTCTCTGAAGGCGGCGGCTGCGGGAGGCAAGCGCTCGATTCCACGGTGAATCAGCACCAAATCACGCATCAGCGGCGTGCGGGGATCGGAAACCTCGACCAAGTGGTTGTTCGACAGGTCGCGTCGAACCGCCTCGCGACTGACCAGTGCGATGCCGATGCCAGCACGGACATTTCCTTTGATGGCCGCAATGCCACCGAGCTCCATGACCACCTCAGCCTCGGGAAAGTGCCGCCCCAGCAATTCACGAGAGGGAGAACCGGGCGGAAAGGTCACAAACGGCGGCGGATTGGCGAGCTCAACCTCGGCTCCTGTGACCAGAATCAGCTCGTCGGTGCGCCAGGGCTCGACGTTCAGGTCGGTGTTCTTGAGCCCGCTGGCGGTGACGATGCCCATGTCGAGCCGTCCGGCGGTGATGGCGTTGCGCACCCGCTCGGTCTCCATCTCGCGCAGCCGATAGATGACCCCGGGATGGCGCTCGCGGAACTGCGCCAGAATGGGCGGCAGCAAGTAGGTGCACGCGGTGGCTCCGGCTCCCAGCCGCACCTCGCCGGCGTGGATACCGGCCACCTCGGCGACCGCACGCCGACCGTCCTCAACAGCCGCCAGCGCTGCCCGGGCTCTCGGGATCAACGCCAGCCCTTGAGCATTGGGGCGCGTACCGCCGGGGCCGCGCTCCAGCAGCCGAGCCCCCATGAACTCCTCGAGACGCTTGATGCTCGCACTCAGCGCCGGCTGCGTCAGGTGCGCCCGCCGCGATGCCTCGGTGAATGTGCCGTGCTCGATGATCAACAGGAAGTGGCGCAGGGAGTCGAACATATAAACAACACCTATGGCTTCATTCAAAAGGTTCGATTGGGCGAATAATACAAGACGGGAAAGATTGACATCAGGCTGGGGCACAGAGCCCCGCCCATGGAGGCCTCATGGACTTCGCGATTCCCATCTTGGTCGGCGTGCTGGCCGGCACCGTCACCACCGCGGCCGGCATGGGCGGCGGCATGATTCTGGTTCTGGCTCTGGCGGCGTGGTGGGACCCGCTGACGGCCCTGGCGGTCACAGCTCCGGCCCTGTTGGTGGGCAATCTGCATCGCCTGTCGCTGTACCGAGAGCACATCCAGACAGCCGTCGCGTGGCGCTATGCGGCTGGCGCATTCCCCGGGGCGGTGATCGGAGGTCTTGTGGCCACATCGGTTCCGCAGCATTGGCTGGAGCTGGCGATGGTCGCCATGGCGGGGTTGGCGGTCGCGAGATTCGCCTTCAATGTCGAGATGCGCCCCCCCAAGTCCAGCTACGCCGTCGCGGGATTTGCAGTTGGCTTCGTGGCTGCAACCGGCGGAGGAGGGGGTGTGATTGCCGCTCCTTTTCTGCTCGCGACTGGACTATCGGGCAAGCCCTACGTCACCACAGGGGCCATCGGCGCCGTCGCGGTTCACGTCGGCAGATTCTCGGCATACAGCGCCAGTGGCATCGTCAGCGGCGATACGTTCATTTGGGGCGGCGTGCTCGCGGTGGCCATCACACTGGGAAATCTGATCGGTGACCAACTGCGGGATCGAACCCCTGAACCCTGGGTTCCGCGGGTCGAGCTGGGGGTCGTCGGCGTGTGTGCGGGACTCGCATTGCTTGGTCTCGCCTAGATTTGGGGTAGCATCCGCGGCGGAGGACATCCAATGAGTACCCTTGCAATCGTTCTGCTGGCCCTTCTCACCGGTTGTGGCGGCGAAGAAGCCGCTCCTGAAGCACCGCTGCCCGAGCCTGTCGCCCCCCCCGCCGAGGCACCCGCCGAGCCCGCAGCCGAAGAGCCTGCAGCCGAAGAGCCTGCCGCTGAAGAGGCCGCCAAGGCCGACGAGCCCGCAGCTGAAGAGGCCGCCAAGACCGCCGCTGCCACCAAGAGCGCCGCACCGGCTGCTCCTGCTGAGCCCGCTGTGACCAAGAAAGAAGCCGATGGCAGCACGACCATCACCCGTGGCGATGCCGCGGCCAAAGAGATTGCTGCTCAGCCCAAGGGCACAGCCATCGACCGCAGCGCCAAGCCCGCTGCCGCCCCCGTCAAGAAGTCGGGCGGCACCGCACTTCGTCGCTAGCTCAAGCAGGGGCGAGCTCGGCGAGACGAAGCTCGCCGCTCCTTGTTGAAAGCTACTCGGCGACCAGGGGCGAGCTAGTTCAAGGAGGGGCGAGCTTCGTCTCGCCCTGGAACGCGCTCGGCGAGACGAAGCTCGCCGCTCCTTGTTGAAAGCTACTCGGCGACCAGGGG
>CAYYHT010000002.1:0-7769 GCA_964471355.1 uncultured Enterobacteriaceae bacterium | reverse complement strand
CATGAACGCGTCCTCGAGTTCGTTGAGTGGCGTCATCTCGTTCTTGAGCTCTGCGAGCAAGATCAGCTCGCCGGGCTCTATTTTTGTGCGCAGTTGCCAAGCCGTCGGCTCGGGAGGCGGTGCCGGTGGCTTGACCATGACCGGAACCTCGACCACCACAACCTGCGGTTGCGGGAAGTAGCGCGGGCCGGCCCAGGTGTTGCGCAAGCGCCCGTCGGTGGTAGCGGCCTGGTCTTCTGGGGTGCGGTTCGTGCTGCAGTAGGTGCAGCGAGCGGGCACCGCGGACCGGGCATCGGCGCCGTAGCCAAACATAGGCGTGGCGTCAGCCGTGGTCAGGGTCAGCAGGGCGAGAAGCAGGGTCATCATTCACCTCTGATTCGAATGTAACCGGCGAACCGCGCTTTGCGCAGGCTAGCGTCCCCAGGCTCGTCGGATGGCGGGCCAATTGCGCGCCGGCATGACGCCGATGCGGCCCAGCTGTTCGGCATTGCGAACGAACACGGCTTCCTGGCCCTCTGGGCGACCGGGGACCGGACCCCCAATCTCGATCACCACCGTGGCACCGTCGACCGTGGTCAGCACCACGCGCTCGTCCGATGGCAGCCCGGCGGCACTCGCCGCGATGTCTGCCCAAGCCTCGACCCGCAGCTCGGTCACAGCCGAGATGAGCTTGTCCGCGAGCTTGCTATTTGCCGCCACATTGGGCGGCTCGATGATGGCCCAGGACTCGCCGCTGCGCTCGAGCACGCTGACGAAGTCCGACTGAATCAGTGTCGCTTGAACCACGTCCGAAGCACCCACGTCGTTGAGCTTCTTGTCCAGCCACGACACAGCCGGATTGCCGAACACCCCGACGATCTGTGGCTGCACCCGGTACACCGGCTCTGAGGGGTCGGACTGCGCAAACACCGACGCCCCGACCTGAGCAATCTGCACCTTCTGGGTCGAGCCATCGGTTCGTGTCGCGGTCAGGCTGAACATGGGCGCATCCATGCCCGCCGAGTGGTCATTGGGCATCAGCTGCAGTGAGCGCCAACCCGCCAAACCCGCAGCCAGCTGGTCCAACAGCGCCTGGTCCAAGGCAAAGGCCGGATTCTCGTTCAGCCTCCACCGACCCGGTTGCGCACTGCCATCCTCGGCCACGTCGACGCTGCGCACAGCGGTCCAGGATGCGCCCGGCAGGTCGACCCGAAGCGACGACAGCTCGTCGGCCTCGTAGATCCACACCCGCTGATCGCGCCACTGCCCGGGCAATCGGTCGTACCGTGCCCGCCCGCCAATGCGCGCTCGGTACACCACCTCGCTGCCCGGCAAGCGAACAAAGCTGGCTCCGCCCTCGCTGTTAATGCCGATGTAGAAGTCCGCCGCCAGGCCCGATTCACGCTCGACTCGAACGCGGATCTCGTCCGGGGGCATCAGGCCATACTTCTTTTGTGCCTTGGGACCCTCGTCGACCTCGACATCCATCTCGATGCCGTCGGACAGCGGCGCCAAGATCGCCGCGACGACTTGGGGGTCGGCGCGGAACTCATAGGGGGCCGTGACGACCCACTGCCCGTCTCGCTTCTCGAGCTCGATGCGCGCGTCGCCCTTGTTCCAGGCAATCTTGACCGCGGCCTCATCGGTCACCGCTACAATCTCGGGCAGGTCTGCGGGACCGTCGTCACCCATCCAATGAGCCGCGCCGTCGGCGGCCAACAGCAGCAGGGCGACCGCGGCGAGGGTGTAGGTGGTGTTGCGGGCGCTCATTGACGGCCTCGCACACGCAGGAAGGACAGCAGAATCAGCAAGCCAAAGGGCAGTCCGGCCATGCCGAGCTTGATGGGCATGGCCTGGGCGGCATCGGGGGCATCGAGCTCGGCGAATCCGACCTTTCGAGAGCGAATCTCGATCAGCGACGCATCCTGAAGCAGCCAATCGACGGTGTTCAGCACGAAAGCGTGGTTGTTCGCCACGAAGTCAGCGCTGCCCACAGCGACAATGCGACCGGGCACGCCTGCGACGATCTTGTCGTCCTCGGCCAGGGCCTCGGTACGCCCTGGAGGCGGAGGTACCGGCCGTTCCGCAAACCAGCTGTCGAACACACCGCTGACGGCCACGGCGACCGGGAACGGGCCCGCGACCTCGCCATCGATGGGCTCGGCGAGCTCTTTGAAGTCCAGCGATGGGAAGCTGTCTGTGGTGACAGCGCCCGCGCCTGTGTGGGCCCAGACGCTGCCGCGGCGCTCTGGAGGCAGGTCTTTGGCCACGGATACCGCGGTGGCGAACGGCAAAATGAGGGCATCGAGGCCGCGCACTGCTGGCGAGGACGGGGACATATTGCGGCTGACAATGGCCATCGGGTGGTTCACTTCGGCGACCTGAAGTTGGCCTCCGACGCGCACATAGACCGGAAGCTTCTCGTTGCTCTGGCGGTCGAGCAGCACGCTGCGTCCGAAGCTCAGGCCGTAGTGAGCGAGCTGCGCCTGCATGCCATGAGGCACCTCTGAGGCCCGGTAGCGGCGCCAGTCGGGCCTGATCGTCGAGATGAAGAAGGCCGTCGGCCCCCCGCCCATGACGAACTGGTCGATCTGGTACTGCGCCCTGGGCGAGACGGGATTCTGCGGTCCGATCACCAACAGGGCATCGATGTTCTCGGGCACGCCTCCGTCTGCTCCCAGGACAACCGGAACGAAGTCGTGGGTCGACTCAATCTGCTTGCGAAGCTGATGCAGCGGGTTTTTCTGGTCGGTAAAGCTGGCCAGATCGGGCTCGCCACTGCCCTGGGTGTAGCCCACAATCTGGCGGTCGTCGGTCTCGGTCGTGACCCGGCGAATCGCCCGCACCAGCTCGTACTCCAGTGTCTCGAGATGAGCGATCGGCGAGACCACCTCGCGGCGGTTTCCGTAGGTGAGAGAGACCCCCAGCCAGACCCACTTCAGCTCTTGGCGAGCGCTGCTGCGAAAGCGGTACTGCACCGGCTGGATGCCGAACCTCTCGGCATCGGCCTGGGACGCATCATCGGAAGGATCGGTGTAGCGAATTTCAAGGCGCCCACCGGACCAGGCCCGCAGTTCTTCAAGCTTCTCGATGACCGCTTGGCGGTGGTTGTTGTACGGCGCCTCGAGTCCGTCGCTGATGAAGACGTTGGCCACGAGCGGCTTGTCGAGTCGCCTCACCGAAGACTTCGCCGCCGTCGACAGCGTGTACAGCCCCTCGCTGGTCAGGTCGACCCGGACAAACATTGCCGAGGACAGGTGATTGGCCAGCAGCGCAATGCACAGCCACAGCGCCGCCTGGGCCCAGGCATGCCACAACAGCTCGCGGCGGGAGGAGCCGGTCATGCCAGCCGCCGTTGTTCGAGGGCCAGCACCGCGACGCGCAATCCGACGGCGATCACTCCGCCATAGAAGACCAAGGATCGGCTGTCGATCACGCCCCGAGCCAGGTTCGCGAAGTGGTAGTCGAAGGTGAGGTACTGCACCAGCGGCACGAGATCGCCCGGTACGGACGCCAGGAATGTACCGGTCATGAACGGCACCAAACAGACGACGAACGCACCCAAGAAGGCAAAGATCTGGCTGTCTGTCAGCGCAGAAGCTGCGGTGCCGATGGCTGCGAATGCTCCTCCCATCAACAACAGGCCCAGGTAGCCGCCAAGCACAGGCCCCCAGTCGAGCTGACCGTATTGGCTGATGGCGAGGGGCCAGGTGATGGTCAGCGCCAACGCGGTCGCGATGAGGAAGGTCGCCGCCAGCCACTTGCCCAGCACGATCTGCGCCGGAGTGACGGGCAGGGTCGACAGAATCTCAAGGCTGCCCGAGCGACGCTCTTCGGCCAGGGTGCGCATGGTCACAGCGGGCACCAGGAACAGAAAACACAGGCCGATCCACTCGAATGTGGCCTGCATGCTGGCCACTTCGTCTTGCAGTACGTCGTCGAAGAACAGCGTCACCACCGACAACAGGCCCATGAACACGCCCAGAACGACGTAGGCAGACGCGCTGCCAAACGTTCCTCGAATCTCTCTGTTGAAGATGGCTGAGACCGTGTGCATCCGGCCCGGGTTAATCCACTGTCCGGAGTGTGTGCATGGCCATCCTGGACATCATCGAGTACCCGAACCCGATTCTGCTTCAAGACGCGCGAGAGGTGCGTCCGGACGAAATCAACGACGAGCTGCGCCAGAAGCTGTCCGACATGGCCGAATCCATGTACGCGGCCCCCGGCGTGGGTCTCGCGGCACCCCAAGTTGCGGATTCCCGCCGCTTCGTGGTGCTCGATCCCGGCGAAAAATCGGAGCGCGGGGTCAATCTCTACAAGATGATCAACCCTACAATCGTCGAGAAGTCAGACGACTACATCATGTGGGAAGAGACCTGCCTCTCGGTTCCTGGCCTAGAAGTGAAGGTCAAGCGCCACAATCGCATCCGGGTCGAATGGACCGACGAGAACGGCGAGCCGTGCACCAAATGGTTCGAGGAGTACCCGGCAGTGATCGTGCAGCACGAGCTCGACCACCTCACGGGCACCGTCATCGCCGAACGGGTCAGTGCATTCAAGAGAAGGCGATGGCTCAAAAAGCGAGAGAAAGAGCGCACAAGGGCCGAGTCCTACGCTTGAACACCCCTGCAGGGTTCAGTCCTGCTACGCTCACTAGACGATGATCCTGGAGCCTGGTCAGGAGATAGAGAAGTACGTCGTCGAGGGCATCCTCGGCGAAGGCGGAATGGCGTCTGTGTACCGCGTGCGACACAAGACCCTCGGCTCGATGTACGCCTTGAAAGTGCTTTCCATCCCGTCGCGTACGGTGCGCAAGCGCATGCTCCAAGAGGGGCGCATTCAAGCCACCATCCTGTCGTCCAATGTGGTCCAGGTCGTCGATGTGCTCGATATCAACGGCATGATGGGCCTGTTGATGGAGTACGTGAAGGGACCGTCGCTCGATGAGTTCCTAAAAGAGAACACGCTGCAGCTCGACGAGGCGCTCGCCATCTTCGGAGGCATCCTGTCGGGGGTTGAGGTCGCCCACAAAAAGGGCCTGATTCACCGGGACCTCAAGCCCGCCAATGTGCTGCTGCACCTCGCCGACGACGGGCTGTACCCCAAGGTCACCGACTTCGGCATCGCCAAGAGCGGCGAGAGTGCCGACCCCGTCGACGTGACCCGCCCAGGCTCGACCATGGGCACGCCGTCGTACATGTCGCCGGAACAGATCCAAGACGCGTCCAGGGTCGACCTGCGCGCCGATATCTGGTCTTTGGGCTGCATCTTGTACGAGCTCATCACCGGCTTGCGCGCGTTCCCGGGCGAGAGCATCCTGGACATCCTCAACTCAGTCGTGCGCGGCGAGATGAAGGACCCGACTGATCTCGTCGATCACATTCCACAGCAGGTCCTCGACGCCATCAATGGCTCGATGGTGATGAACCCCGACGACCGCATCCCGGACTGCGCCACCTTCGCCGCCATTCTGGCCGGCAAGCCCGAGGGCAGTGTCGCCAGCGTGGGCGACGTGCTCAAGCGGCACCTGCCACGCACATCGGACACCGTGCGCCGCGCTCGCATGTTGGCCTTTCAGACCCCGGCGCCACTCGAGCGCAGCCATCGCCCTCCACCTGTCGCCACCACCCAGCCCATTCCAGACCAGCCCGCACAATCCACTCAGCCGGTCTCGGCTGGTCTGTACGACACAGGCGATCTCGGACCCATCCGCCAAGCGCCGCCCAAACCGGAGCCGGCACCGGAGCCCGACAGCCAACCGAGCATGCCTCCGGACGAGGGCGAGACCTGGGATCAGCCGTACCCTCCTGAGGAGCCGGACAGCGAGCACAGCACCGATGGCTTGGGCACCATCGAGAGCTATGACACCGGCGAGACGGGCATCGAGCGCCTGTCCACCGAAGAGGTCGAGGCGTTCCGCGTCGAGGCCCGCGGCACGATCAAGCGACGCACCTCGATCACCGAGTTCAGCCCAGACCCAGAGTTCCTCGGCGTGCCCCTCCCTGTCGCGCTCGGCGCGGTGTTGGTCCTGGGCGTCGGGCTGTCCGCAGCGCTGCACTACTACCGAATCGTGGGCAATCTCGACCGCACTCGGTCGGTGGCCGCAGCCTCCTTCGCCGACGAGGGCGGAGACACGGGGCTCGACATCGACCGCACAGCAGCGCCTACCGCCGCCCAAAAGAAGCGGCGCGACGCGAACAAGAAAAAGGCCCAAGCCAAGAAGAAGAAGAAGAAGAAAGGACTCGTTCGCCCTGGCATGTCCGGGGTCGACAAGATGCGGCTCGACGCCGAGGCCGAAGCCGAGATCGCCGCTGCAGCCGAAGACGACTTTGATCCGGCCGAGGTGGCCACACGTCCAGCAGCCGACCGCGGCAGTGTGGGCACCGCAGAACCGCGGCTCGATCTGCCCAAGAAGATCTGGGGCAAGGTCAAGGTGGACGGCGATGCCAAGCGCGTCGTGCTGCGGGCCGGAGGCGCCGAGTACAACGTGTTCAGCAAGGTGGCGCCCGGCGAATACGACGTGGTCGCCTACTTCACCGATACCCAAGCGACCCATGCGGGCCGCATCCACGTCGGACGCGAAGAGACCGTCAAGCTCCGCTGCAGCGTTATCTGGCAGAACTGCAAGGTCCAATAGCGCTTGAAAGTCATCTTCATGGGGACCCCGGACTTCGCGGTTCCCACCCTCAATGCCATCGTACAAGCCGGCCACGACGTGGTCTTGGTCGTGTCTCGACCCGACGCACCCTCGGGCCGCGGTCGAAAGATGCGTTCACCACCGGTCATCGAGCGTGCCCGCGAGCTCGGCTTGCCAACAAGCCAGCCTCGGGCCATCAAGAGCGGCAGCTTTCCCGCACGGTACGCGAGCCTGAATGCCGATGTGGCGGTGGTTCTGGCCTATGGCCGCATCCTCACCGATCACCTGCTGAACAGCCCAAAGCTCGGCTGCATCAACATCCACGGGTCGTTGCTTCCGCGGTGGCGTGGGGCCGCTCCGATCCAGGCGGTGCTGCTCGCCGGCGACGCCGAAACGGGTGTCTGCACCCAACAGATGGAGGCAGACCTGGACACAGGACCTCTGTACGTCGACAAGCGCCTGACGGTCGAGGCGACCGAGACAGCTGGCAGTCTGCACGACAAGCTGATGCTGTTGGCTGCGGAGTGCGCTGTTGACACCCTGGCCATGCTTCCGGCGACCCCGACTCCCCAACAGGGCGAGGCGACCTACTGCGGCAAGATCGACAAGAGCATGGGATTGGTCGATTGGGGGCGTTCTGCCATCGAGATCGACCGGCAGATTCGCGCGATGTCGCCGTGGCCGGGCGGTTTTGTGCCGTGGAATAGCAAGGGCGCTCTGAAGATCCTAGAGGCTCGACCTGCCGATGGCAGCGGACCGGCCGGCACGATGCTGTCGGTCAAGAAGCAGCTGATTGTGGCAACTGGCGACGGTGCGATCGAGCTGCTGAGTGTGCGCGCACCGGGCAAGCGCTCGGTCAGTGGAGCAGACTTCGCAAATGGGGCACAGCTCACGGTGGGAGACCCCTTCGCGCCGCGATAGCGGGGGTCCAGCTCGGAGCCCCCATGGCCATCGTCGCCCCCTCGATTCTGTCCGCTGACTTCGGAAACCTCGCAGCGGACGTCCGGCAGGTCGTCGAGCTCGGAGCCGAATGGGTCCACGTCGATGTGATGGACGGGCGATTTGTGCCCAACATCACCATCGGACCGGGCATCACCGCGGCGGTCAAGCGGGCGGCGGGCGATGCTGTCGTCGACTGCCACCTGATGAT
>CAYYHT010000001.1:0-35580 GCA_964471355.1 uncultured Enterobacteriaceae bacterium | reverse complement strand
GCATGATTTTATCGCGCACCTTGTCGGTCGCGTCCAGCGGTCCGGGACCCAGGGGCTCACCGGCAAAGCGGCTGGCCAGCTTGAAGGCTCGGCGTGCGTGGTCGATCTCATCGGCCATGGCTTGGGTCGCTTGGGTGACCAGTGTGGCCGGTGCACCCAGTGCCATCAGCTCCAGCACGTGCCGCGCGAACGACGCGATCGACGCGTGCTCATCGAGGGCGGTGTCGGTCCAGGCCTCGGCGAGGACCGCATCGAGCTCGGTGGTCATCAACAACTCCAGTCACCACGTCGAACCGCAGGGGCGCGGGCCACGCGACGACCCATCGTACAGGGGTGTCGGTGCGTCGCCATCTGCATGAGCCAGGGTGCCCAAGATCGCCAGCAGCAGCGGACTCACCACCGCCGCCTTCTGACTGTTGAGCGTCGCACACCGCGCTCGGTTCGGCACGGGCGTCCCACAAACCAGAATGAGCGCACCAGACCACCGGTCGTGGCGTCGATCAGCATGACGTCGCCCTTTGGATAGGCCGGCCCGATGTCGTACATCAGTCCTCCGGGCGAGTCCTGAGTGGGCCCAGCCGGCAACAACTCGGTGCCGATGGGGCTCGTCACGCCGTGGCTCTTGGCGATGCACAGGGCTGCCTGGGCGCTGATGACCCGATCGATGTCACACCGGTTGGCTGGCCCGCCGACATCGCGACACAGCTGCTGAAGCGTGATCGGATCGCGGGATGTGGGCCCCGTGCCCATCGACCGAGGAAAGGTCTCGGTGCATGAGGCCACATCGGAGTCCACGGGCACCTCTGGCAGTGGGCTGAGCGACGGCGCGTCTCCATCAGCCAAGGCTTCGGGAGCAGCGGCGAGCAAGATGGCGACGAGCATTGGGTTCATTCAGGTCCACCCCTTTCGAGGCACAACCCGGGCCCGACGCGCAACCGTCCCCACCGTTGCCGGTCGACCCGGAACCGGCATCGGAATCGGCCGGATGTCCAACACCTGGGCAGTCGTTGCATCGATGGTCACCTGCTGCCCGTTTCGGCTCCAGTCATAGACGGTCCAGACCAGTCCCGGAGAGGGCTTTCCGTTGCCTCGATAGGCATTGGGGGCCGACAAGTAGGCGGAATCAAGGCGAGTCAATCCCGCTTGAGCTGCGACGCACAGAGCCGCTTGCTGGCTGATGACATTGGCGACATCGCAGGTCGTCTTTCCGGACTTGCGGCAGGTGATCTCTTCTTGGGCCAGGTTGTTGGTGTTCGCGGTGGGCGTATCGACGCTGTGGCTCGAGCGCGGGTACAGCGCCACGCAGTCCCCGTCGGGCAGGCCCTGATCGGCGCCAGGATCGCCCAAGGTTGGGGTGTCGCCGTCGGCCAAAGCTTCGGGAGCAGACGCGAGCAGGATTGCGAGGAGCAAGGGATTCATCGGGGCACCACCTGTTTGACGCCGGGGGAACGCACAGCACTGGCTTCGGCTTACATGGACAAGCTGCCGGGCGATCGGTGCCCAGTGCATTAGATCGCCGCCATGCCTCACTCCTCCGCCATTCACGGTCATGTCTCCAGCGGCTACGAGCCCGTCTGGGAGGCGTTTGTCGAGAACTTCGAGCGCCGCGGCGAAGTCGGCGCAAGCGTCTGCGTCTACCACCAAGGGCAAAAGGTGGTCGACCTGTGGGGCGGCTGGGCCGACGTCGAGTCCAAGACCCCGTGGGGCGAAGACCACATCGGCATCATCTTCAGCTCGACAAAGGGCTTGGCTGCGCTGTGCATGTTGGTTCTGCACGACCGCGGTCGCCTGGACTACGACGCCCCGGTGGCCGAATATTGGCCCGAGTTCGCATGGGGAGGAAAGCAGCACATCACCGTGCGCATGCTGCTGAACCACCGCTCGGGATTGTCCGGCCTGGACCGTCCGCTGTCGCTGTCCGACCTCGAGAAGCCCGCTCACATGGCCGCGGCCTGTGTGGCCCAACAACCGATGTGGGAGCCCGGCTCGGCCCAGGGCTATGGCGCCATCAGCTGGGGAATCTTGGTGGGCGAGCTGTTCCGGCGGGTCGCGGGCGAGAGCCTGGGTCGCTTTCTGCAGCGCGAGATCGCCGGTCCGCTTGGCGCCGACGCCTTTCTAGGGCTGCCGCCCGAGCATGAGAGCCGCTTCGCGACGCTGTACCCAACGACCACGCGCGAGCGCATCACTCAAATCATCCCGAGGGCCCTGTTCTCGCCAAAGGTCGAGGGTCGCGTCTATCGCTCGGTCCTGTACGGAAGCGGCGGTGGTGTCGGCCGCCGCGCGTTCGGCAACCCCAAAGAGCTGGGACCAGACGGCCTGCACAACTTCAACAGTCCACGCGTGCACCGAATGGAGCTGCCCTGGTCCAACGGCATCGCCAATGGCCGCGGCCTGGCTCGCATCTATGCGGCCCTCGCCAATGGCGGCGAGCTCGATGGCGTGCGCATTGTCAGCCAGGCCGCTGCAAAGCTGCCCCACGAGCGTGGATCTTGGGAGCACGACCGCATCATGTGCAAGCCCATGGGCTTCTCACTCGGCTTCGTCAAAGAACAGACCCACCTGTTCTCTCCCAATACGAACTCCTTTGGTCACCCCGGAGCCGGAGGAGCCTTGGGCTGGTGCGACCCCGATCAAGGCGTGTCCATCGGCTATGTCATGAACAAGATGGACTTCCACATCCGCAGCAAGCGCGCGTTGGCGCTCGCACACGCGATCAACAGCTGCCTGTAGGGCCCACGTTCGCCGTTCAACACCGCGATCCGGTCCCCGGCCGCGATGGGCAGCTCTCTGCGACCGCGTTCCACCACACCGACGACTTGGCGGTGGTGGCCCTGTGCGACGCAGGCGGCGACTTTGCGCGCGGTCCCGAGGCCACCGAGACGGTCGCCCACTTCTTGGCCGATGCGGTCCGATCCGCAATGACAGCCGACGCGATGGTGTCGGCATTCCAACGGACTTGCCTGACTCTGGGCCCCAAGTTCATCGACGACATGGGCATCCACGCCTCGTGGAGCACCGCTGCTGGCGTGCTCACCGCCGATGTCGCGCTGGTCGCATGGGCCGGGGCCACGGGAGCCGCCCACATCCGCAACGACGAGGTGCTGTGGCGCAGCACGCCGCACCTGCTGCGCACGGATTGGCCAGAAGGGTTGCCACTGCGAACCGTGGTCGGACGCCTGCAAGCCGACCCACGCACCTGGGCGCCGCCACAGGTCCAGACCCTGCAACTGCAGCCAGGCGACGTCGTGCTGCTCTACTCCCGCAGCGTCGAGAAGCTGTTCTTTGAGCTCGAAGGCGACCGATTCCTGATTGAGAAACACCCTGTCCCGCTCGTGAACCGGCTGTGTGCATTAGCCCAGTGGCCTCCATCCGTGGTCGAGGTGCGTGCACTTGAGTGATGAGCAGAAGGGCGAGGCCAGTCCCCAGCCCGAAAACCCCGCGCCGCCTAAAGATCCCGGGTCTTCACAGTGGGAGATCACAAAGCGGCTGTACCAGCTCGCATGGCCGATCATCGGACTCAACGTGCTGCAGGTCCTGGCCCTGGCCGTCGACACCGCCATGGTGGGGCGCACCCCGGGTGCCGACATGGCGCTCACCGGCATGGGCTACGCCAGCCAGCTGATCTTCTTGCTGATGGTGGCCATGATTGGCCTCACCGTGGGCACGGTCGCGTTCATCTCGCGCGCTCACGGCGCGGGCCACGACGAGCGCGTCAATCACATCCTGCACCAGTCCACACAGCTCACGCTCATGCTGGGCTTGTTCATTGCCGTGTTTGGCAACGTGATTGCCAGTCCACTGATCACCCTGCTGGGAGCCAGCGACGCGTCACTTGGACCGGCACTGGACTACCTGCGTCCCCTGCTGCTGGGCACCGCATTCAACTACCTGAACATCCTGTACGCCGCGACCCTGCGCGGGGTCGGCAACACGCGCCTGGCGTTCTTTGTCAGCCTGTTCATGAACGTGCTGAACGTCGTGTTCAACTACGGGCTCATCCTGGGCAACTACGGGCTGCCCGCCATGGGCATCCAAGGAGCGGCCATCGGCACCGTGCTGGCCCAGCTGTGCGCAGCGGTACTGATGTACAACCTGCTTCATCGCGACGCGATCAAGGGCGTGCACCCGAACTTTGGCTGGAAGCCCATCGACTGGGACATGGCCCGCGATCTGGCACGCATCGGCTGGCCTGCAGCAACCGACATGGTGGTCCTCAACGCCGCCTTCCTGTCCATCATCGGCATGCTCGGAGCCTTTGATGAGCGGGCGGTCGCCGCACACGGAGTGGGCCTTCGTGTCCAGGCCCTGGCCTTTGTTCCCGGCATGAGCATCAGCCAAGCGACCGGTGCCTTAGTCGGCGCAGCTCTGGGCGCAGGACACATCGAGGAAGCGCGTCGCGTGGTGCGTGCATCGGTGATCTTCGCCATGGTGGTCATGTGCAGCTTGGCGCTGGTCATCGTGGGCGCGGCAGGCCCATTGGTCGAGCTATTCGACATTCCACCGGGCACGCCAATCTACGATTATTCGGTCATGTGGATGCAGTTGCTCGGCTATGGCATGCCGCTCGTGGGGTACTACATCAGCTTTGTGGGCATGCTGCAGGGCTCTGGCCAGACCCGACGGAGCCTCAGAATCAACCTGTGGACGACCTTCGCCTTCCAGATTCCCGCCAGCTATATCCTGGGTTTCACCTTGGGAATGGGCGTCTGGGGTGTCTGGGCTGGGTTCCCGCTGTCGTTCCTGATCAAGGCCGTCTGGGGCACCTACGAGTACAAGGCTGAACACTGGGCAAAGGTGGGCGCGCGGGCGTGACGCGCTTGCGGTAGGCTGTCCCCGCCAATGGGCGACTCGGAGGAAGCTTGCAGAACCCCGGCATTGCTACGTTGATAGCCGTATTGTTGGTCCCAGCTCTCGCACAGGCGGACTGCCCCGCGACGGTGGCCACTCTCTCGGACGACCTGTCGCTCGCCATCGACGCCTTTGCCAAGCGCGACGTGGACGGTGCGCGCACACCCGACAAGGAAGGATTCACCGCGGCTCAGACCTCTGCAGCCACACACCTCGATTGCCTGAGCGAGGCCCTGACTGCCCCAGACGCAGCGGCCTACCATCGCCTCAAGGCAATCGGTGCCGATCTGCTCGACAAGCCCGACGAGATGGCTCCGTCCTTCCGGGCTGCCGTCGAGGCCGACAAGACCTACATCTTCCCGATGACCATCGCCGGCCGGGGCTCAACCCTGCGCAATGGCTACACCGTGGCGGTCGGAGTGCCGGTCGCCGAGCGAGTCGAGCTGGTGCTGCCCCCCGAACACAGCGCTGTGGTCGATGGCAAAGCCAACGACACGCGGCCCGACGGTCTGCCGACCATCCTTCAGCTCCTGGGCGCAGATGGCGCGGTCACCGAGACCGTCTACGTCAGCCCGGGCGCCGACCTTCCCGAGTGGGCCAACTACGTCGAACCTGTCGCCGAGGTCGAACCCGAAGTCATTCCCGAGGCTCCGCCACTTTGGGAAGGCGATGCAGTCGAGACCGCTGCCGACGGCAACGACGCCATCCCAATTCCGGAGCCGCGTCCCCCAGAAGACCCCGAACCCGAACTCGGCCCCAACGTTCCGATTCTGGCTGCTGCTGGGGGCTCGGCGCTGCTGGGCATGGCTCTGTACGGCGTTTCCTCGAGCGCCAAGGGCGCCTTCAATGACCCGAACACTCCGGTCGATGAGCTCGACGGGCTTCGCTCGACCTCGAACACAATGGGCTACGCCGCCCAGGGGGCGCTGGCCACAGCGGTTGGCCTCGCAACTATCGGCATGGTGGTGGAATTTTGAGTCGACTATTGATTCTGGGGCTGGGGCTCATCGCCATCAGCGGCTGCCAGATGATCACCGACGCGCAATACGAAGAGCGTCTCGATCAAGACGGTGATGGTGTGGGCGTCAGCGATGACTGCGACGATGCCGATGCCGCTGTGGGCGCCGCCTCGACGTGGTTCGGCGACGACGACGGAGACGGCTTCGGCGACTCTGCGTCGACGACTGAAGCATGCGACCAGCCCGAGGGCTTCGCTGCCATCTCTGACGACTGCGATGACACCGACGACACCGTCTTTGCCGGGGCCCTCGAGGTCTGCGACGGCGCCGACAACGACTGCAACGGCACCGTGGACGACGCCGACAGCCTGCTGACTTGGTTCACCGACGCCGATGGCGATGGCTATGGCGACGCCTCATCGACGACTGAAGCGTGCAGCGCCCCCACGGGCACCGTCTCAGACGGCGGCGACTGCGACGACTCAGACGACACCGTCAACCCGGGCGTCACGACCGATGACTGCAACGACACCGACGACGACTGCGATGGAGTCACGGACGAAGACCCGTCGACCCGCTGGTTCCTCGACAGCGACGGAGACACCTTTGGCGACGCCACATCGGTGACCGTGGGCTGCAGCCAGCCCCTCGATCACGTCGACAACCAGACCGACTGCGATGACACCAGCTCGGCAATTCACCCCGACGCCGATGAAATCTGCGACGACAGCGACGTCGACGAAGACTGCAGCGGCACCGCAGATGACGCCGACACCGGCGTGACGGACGCCCTGTCCTGGTACGCCGATACCGACACCGACGGCTTCGGAGACTCCGCGGCCGAGACGGTGGCCTGCGACCAACCCGCAGACACCTCGCTCGATGACACCGACTGCGACGACACCAATGGCGACGTGCATCCCGGCGCAGACGAGGTCTGTGATCTCATCGACAACAACTGCGATGGCGGCATCGACGAGTCGGGCCTGACGACGTGGTTCCTCGACTCAGATGGCGACGGCTACGGCGACAGCGCCACATCGGTTGACGCCTGCACCCAGCCCGTTGATCACGTCGACAACTCGGACGACTGCGCCGTCAGCGACCCGACCCAACCACAGCAGTGGTACCTCGACAGCGATGGCGACGGCTTCGGCGACCCCGCTGACGCCCTCACCGACTGCGGCACCCCCGCAGGACGCCTGCTCGACGACACGGACTGCGACGACTCCGAAATCGACTTCAGCCCCGACGGCACCGAGGTCTGCGACTTCCTCGATACCGACGAGGACTGCGACGGCTTGGCCGACGATGACGACCCAGAAGGCGCACAGCTGCAGGTTCGGTTCTGGACCGACAGCGACGGTGACGGAGCGGGTGATCCCACCGGGCCAGTCTGGGCCTGTGACGCGACCGGAACCCTTGTCGATCGCGGGGACGACTGCAATGACGGCGACGCCGCGGTCAACCCGAGCGCGGGCTGCACGGGCTTCATTGGCGGCACCGACACCCTGGGCAACGCCGGCGACAAGCTGCTTGGCGAGTCCGCCAACGAGCGCTCCGGCCGCGCTCTGTCCTTTGCCGGCGATCTGAACGGCGACGGCAACGACGACGTCATCTTGGGCTCGTTCCAGAACTCCACGAACGGAACCTCTGCTGGCGCCGCCTACGTCCTGCACATGCCCGTCTCGGGTTCGGTCGACACGGGAACCGCAACGGCCATCTTTCGGGGGACCGCCGCAGGCGACCGCGCCGGTGTCGCAGTCAGCGGCGGCGGCGACTACAACGGCGACGGCACCCCAGACGTCATGGTGGGCGCATTCCGAGAGGCCAGCGCCGGTGCCTCAGCGGGCGCGGCCTACATCATCTTCGGCCCCGTCAACGGCACGTCCATCCTCGACACCGCCGACGTCATGTTTACGGGCGAACAGGCCAACGACCTCGCAGGGCGCTCCATGGCCTTCGTCGGAGACGTCGACGGCAGCGGCTCGGACTCCGTCGTCATCGGAGCCTATGGCAACGATGGACGCGCCTATTTGGTCGCCGCTGGCACCGCGTCGGGCAGCCTGAGCACAGCCATTGCCACCGTGACCGCTGTGGGCACCGACGACGACGCAGGACTGGTGGTCTCGGCCGCGGGCGACGTTGACGCCGATGGCATTCCCGACTTCCTGGTCTCGGCCACAGGCACCCCAAATGGCACGGTCTACCTCATCGATGGGCAGGTGACCGGCACGGTCTCGCTGGCCGATTCAAGGGCGATCCTGACCGGACAAGGCGCCGGAGACCTCGCCGGAGCATCGCTGTCAGAGGCCGGCGACCTCGACCGCGACGGATACGCCGACTTCATCGTAGGTGCTCGCTACAGCGACGTCGGCGCCAACGACGCGGGCTCGGCCTACACCCTTCACGGACCCATCAGCGGCGCCGTTTCACTCTCCGACGCCGAGGCGATCCTCGCCGGCGTCGTCGCCAGCGACTTTGCAGGTGACTCGGTGGCAGGCGCTGGCGATATCGACCGGGACGGACTCGACGACATCGCCCTGTGCGCGCGCTCCGACGACGAAGGCGGCAGCGGCTCGGGAGCGCTGTACATGCTCCTCTCTCCGTTGAGTGGAACAGTCTCGCTCACCAACGCCCACAGCAAGTTGCTCGGCGACAACGTGTTCGATCAAGTCGGCCTGGCCATGGATGGCAACGGCGACGTGGACGGTGATGGCGTGCCGGACTTCCTGGTCGGCGCGTGGAGAGACGACGAGGCTGCAGCAGACGCAGGTGCGGTATACGTCGTGCTCGGAGGCAATCTGTGAGACGAGCTTGGTTCTCGATCGTTCTGGTGAGCGCGATGTCGCTCGGCTGTGCCGGACTCTTCGAAGAAGAAAAGGAAGACACCGAAGAGAAGCTCGACACGGCTGAAGAAGACTGGGACGACACGGCCTCTCGCAAGAGCGCCAAGCAAAAGAAGGCACGTCGCAAGAAACTGGCAGCCATGCCCAAGAAGGCAACCGAAGGCCCGATCACGATCAAGGTGAAGCCGGGCTCGGCCTACAACGCCGCTGAGATCAGCTGCACCGAGACGGGATTTCGCAAGCGCTGCAACTTCAACGGCAACCAGTGCAGCATGACCGGTGTTCCACTCGACCGTGGCATCGGCTGCCGGGTCTTCTTCCAGGGCGCAAAACGGGCCAGCTGGGGGCCTATCAAGGGCAACAGCAGCCTGTCGTGTAGCTTCAGTGGTACCAACGCGACCTGTACTGAGAGCTGATCACTCGTCGACGGCGGTCACCCGGACCGATGCCAACGCCTGTACGGCACTCACGGATTCCACGACACGCAGCTCCATCTGCACAATGTGGCCGGTGACGACTCCCGTCGGGTCGCTGGTGGCGCCACCGCTGACGTTGCGCGCATCGATGTACAGGATGACCGCAGGCTCGATGCGGCACCCCGGTTCGGGGTCGGACACCACGCTCGAGAGCGAGTGTTCACTCCATCCCAGGCTCTGGGCGCTCGGCTCATCGATGAGCTGTCCGTACAGGTCGACCGGTACCGGCAGGTGACAGATGCGCAGAGCAGGTTCCATGTGGAACCCCCCTTGGGGTCCGAAGATCATCACCTGGTCCTGGCCATCGACCATCGGCGCCCAGGAGCCGTCATAGGTCCCGATCTGCAGTGTAGGCACTGGAGCCGATCCGCTGTCAGTGTCCGTGTCGGCATCGCTGTCGGCGTCGCTGTCGCTGTCTGAGTCTGTGTCCGTATCGGCATCGGCGTCTGTGTCGGCATCGCCGTCGGCAACGTCGGAGTCGTCCGGCAAGTCGGAGTCGACGGGTGTGCACGAGACGAGGAGCCAGAACAGCATGGGGGAAGTGTACGGCGAGACGAAGCTCGCCGCTTCTTGCAGGCGTCGGCGAGACGAAGCTCGCCGCTCCTTGCAGGCGTCGGCGAGACGAAGCTCGCCGCCCCTTGCCTACCCCAAGGAGCGGCGAGCTTCGTCTCGCCGATTAGAGCGTGTCCCACCCTGGAGCTCACATGGTCTCTGAGATCTTCGACCCGACCCACTGGCGCCCTGTCGAGGGCTTCGACTTCAAGGACATCACCTACCACCGCGCCCTCAAGCAGGGCACGGTGCGCATCGCCTTCAATCGGCCAGAGGTGCGCAACGCCTTTCGACCCGCGACGGTGGACGAGCTGTACACAGCACTCGACCACGCTCGGCAGTGGAGCGACGTCGGTTGCGTGCTGCTGACCGGCAACGGCCCCTCACCAAAGGACGGTGGATGGGCCTTCTGCAGCGGCGGAGACCAGCGCATCCGCGGAAAGGACGGCTACAAATACGAGGGCGCCGAGGGCGTCGACAAGGCCAAGCTGGGCCGCCTGCACATTCTCGAGTGCCAGCGCCTGATCCGCTTCATGCCCAAGGTTGTCATCTGTGTGGTGCCGGGCTGGGCCGTGGGCGGCGGACACAGCCTGCACGTGGTCTGCGACCTGACCCTGGCCAGCAAAGAGCACGCCATCTTCAAGCAGACCGATGCCGATGTAGCCAGCTTCGACGCCGGCTATGGCTCGGCCTATCTGGCGCGAATGGTGGGCCAGAAGCGCGCCCGTGAGATCTTCTTCTTGGGTCGGGACTACAGCGCCCAAGACGCCTATGACATGGGAATGGCCAATGCGGTCGTGCCCCACGCTGAGCTCGAGAACACCGCCCTGCAGTGGGCAGCTGAGATCAACGGCAAGAGTCCAACCGCCCAGCGCATGCTGAAGTTCGCCTTCAACCTGGTCGATGACGGCTTGGTCGGGCAGCAGATCTTTGCCGGAGAAGCCACTCGGCTCGCCTATGGCACTGACGAGGCCACCGAGGGTCGCGACTCATTCCTCGAGAAGCGCCCCAAAGACTGGTCCAAGTTCCCGTGGCACTACTGATTCTGGCACTGCTGGCGGCCTGCTCTGGCTCGCCAGAACCCACCAGCAAGGCACCGGGACAGACCATCGTCGTCGCTGCCATGATGGACTTTGGCACCCTGGTTCCGGTGGTCGCCAACAGCGCGCTGGACATGGATCTCATCGACAACCTGCAGAGGCCATTGCTTGAGCGCTCCTTTGACTGCGGCGTCACCTTCTCGCCCGGGCTGGCGTCGTCTTGGGAGTTCTCAGAGGACGGCCAGCAGCTGACTCTGCACCTGCGCTCAGACGTCACTTGGTCCGATGGAACGCCATTCACCGCGGCCGACGTGGTCATGACCCACTCGTTGATCGCCGACCCGATCGTGGCCAGCCCGCGCCTGGACTATGTGGCCCGCATGGACGGGCCACCGACGGCCATCGACGCCCATACGGTGCGCTTCGCATTCACCGAAGCCTACGATCAGACCGCCATGCTGGCTCATGCGACGTGGATCGCACCGGTTCCTGCCCATGCCTTCGGCGATGCGGACAGGTCCACACTTCGCGGCCATGCTCTGGGACGCGACCCGCTCGTGACCGGCCCGTGGCGTCTGGACACCTGGCGCCAGGGACAGGCGCTCGTGATCCAGCGCGACGTCAGCAAGCAGGCCGGCGCACGCCCCATCGAGCGCGTCGTGTTTCGACCGATTCCGGAGTACACAACCCGGTTGATCGAGCTCGAGAACGGAAGCGTCGACGTGCTGGATCAAATCGACGTCAACGACGTGCCCAGGCTAAAACAGGCTGGAGCTCACACCCTGCATCGGCGCGGATGGCGCAGCCTGGAATACCTGGTCTGGAATCGCCTCGATCCCGCCGACTACAAGGCCAAGAAGGCGGCGCTGCAGCCCGGTCAGGTGTTGGACTGGGACACGGTGGCCCCGCACCCGGTCCTGGGCGACCTCGCGGTCCGTCAGGCGCTGTCCACCGCTCTCGACATCGACTCGCTGATGAAGGACCTGCTCGGAACGACCACAGGCGACCTCTACGGCCGCCGCGCTGTCAGCACCATCAGCCCAGAGCTGTGCGGTTCGCATGCCCAGGACATCGTCCCGTGGCCCTATGACCCGGACCGAGCCCGGACCGAGCTGGCAGCGGCAGGATGGATCGACGCCGACGGGGACGGCATTCGCGACAAGAATGGCGTCCCCATGCACATCACCCTCGGCACCAACGCTGGAAATCCGCGCCGGGCCATGGCCGGTGTACGCATGCAGGCGATGCTCGCCGAAGTCGGCGTAAAAGTGGAGCTGCAGCGCACCGAGGCCCACACCTTCTGGGCTGGACTGCGGGCCAAGCAGTTCGACGCGGCCATCAGTGGGCGGTCCGCCATGCTCTGGCCCCAGCTGACCCCCATCTGGCACAGCGGGGACCAATACCTTTGGAACTACGCCAGCTATAGCGATGCCGAGACCGACCGTCTGATGGAGGCGGCACTGCGCGAGACCGACCCCACCAAGGCGAGTGTCCTGTGGAAGCAAGCACAGGCCCGCATTCACGCCGAGCAACCTTGGGTCTTTCTGTGGTGGCGCGACGATGTGGTGGCGGTCAACAAGCGCATCGATGACGCCGATGTCGGTCCGCTGAGCGCGTGGGCACACATCGATCGCTGGGCTGCCGACGAGCCCTAGGCTACGCTGCGCCAATGCTCCTTTTCGCGATGCTCGCCGGTCTGGCATAGGCCGCATGCCCCATGACGCCAACGTCTGCAGACGTGCTCGCCGAGCTCGACAAAGCCGAGCAATCCTACGCCGACCTCGAAGTGGAGCAGTTCTTCGCCGCCCTCGACGAAATGCAGCTGATGCTGACCTGTCTGTCGGACGAGGTCACCCCCGCCTTCGCCGCCAGGGTGCACCGCCTCACCGCCATCCGACGCTTCACCGACGGCGACGAAGCCGGAGCGACGGAGTCCCTGCGTGCCGCAAAGCGCCTGCAGCCGGACTTTCGCTTCTCGGAGCTCGGGCACAGCTGCGGCAACTGTAACGGAGACGGCAAACCGCACTGCGTCGAGTTCCGCATCGAAGGAATTCGAGGACAGCAGGCGTCCATCGACCTGGTCGAGGTCGGGGCAGACCCCTGTCCCTAGCGAGCTACAGCTGCTCGGCGTCTGCCGCGATGTTCGACAACACTCCCGCCCGCTCGCAGGTCAGCTGCTCGGCCGCGAGCACATCATCAGGGCAGGGCAGGCCGTAGCAAGCCGCAGCGTTCTCGGGCACCGCCTGGACCAAGTTGCCCACGGTGATGATCTGCAGCGAGCGCAGGGCATCGAGGTTGGCGCTGACGAGCGACTCGTCGCAGGCATAGGCCGCTGGCGGACTCGTAGCCGCTGCTTCAGCCACCTCGACGAGGTCTGCCAGGCGCTCTGCCGCCTCGGCTTCGGCCGCTGCGATCTCATCGGCAAACTCGGGACATGGCCCGTAGCAATTGAACGCACCCTCGGGGGCGTCAACCAGCAAGTAGCCGACCTCGAACACCTCCAGCGCAGCCAGGCGGGCAAGGTTCTGGTCGATCAAGTCAGGCTCGACATCGGGCTCTGCAGAGCCCTGCGGAATGTCCATGATGTCCGAGGGACCGAACGCATCCGCCGCGGACACATCGATCGGGGTGCTGTCGCCTGTGGGCGTGTCGACATCGTCGAGGCTGTACGGGTTCGGCGTACAGCCAGGGGCCAGGGCGACCAAGGTGCCGATGGTGACCAGAGCGATGGCGTTCTTTGCTGCAAATGACGACTTCATAAGGACCTTCCTGCTTGATGCATCAAGGCTACGGTTCGTGAATGCAGTAGTGAATCGAGATTTTCTGCATGCGATTGTCAAGGAACGGTGTACTGTCGTGCGGAAGCAATTTGATGGCTGATCTACAGCCCTTCCCGCCGCGTCCGCAGGCAAAGCGCGAGTCAGGGGATGGACTGCCAGCCAAGCCCCATGCGCAGCTGTTCATGGACGCTAGAGTAGGGGCGGCCTACCGCCTGACAGAGTCCGTTCCCGGGGGCATGTACAACGGCGCCGGGTTGGTGTTGCTGACGCAGGTTTCGGTGGGATGGGTACTGAAATCGCGGGGGGACAAGTCGCTGTTGTGAACGCAACAAGGCGGTAGGCATCGAGGACGAGCGCGTCGACGAGGATGAGGACCTGCGGCGCTGCGCTGCAGCGTGGAGTCGAGAGGGGCTCGGAAAGGAGAACGGGACACGCGCCGAGGCGGGTCGTACGGTGGCTCACGATGACGTGTGACCTGCTGCCATCGGGGCGATTCCGCCACATCGTCCAAGGGAAGTACAGGATCATTTACGAGGTCCGCGATGAGGCCGTGTTCGTGATGCGCGTGTGGCATGCAAGGCGAAATCCAGGAGTGTTCTCGCCGGAGTAGTCCAGAGTTGGTCATCGCCTTGGAGCTTTCTCGATTGGCCAAGACTCTGCGCTGTTCACGTTCAGTTGGGGCGTGGATGGTCACGAGCCGAACCTAAGCCGCAGCCTCAACGCGGCTTTCCAGCCGCCAATCCAGCAAGCTCCGCCGTCGCGAATGCCGCCTGAAAGTTGAGGCCTCCGATCGGTCCGGTCAGGTCCAGAAGCTCGCCGAACACGTACAGTCCCGGGTGCGCCTTGACCTCCATGGTCTTGCGGTCGACCTCGTGCAGGGCCAGGCCGCCAGCCGTGACCTCGGCATGATCGAAGCCCGTTGTGCCGTCGATCGGCACCGGCAGGCCCTTGAGGGTGTTGACCAGCTGGTTGCGCTGCGCCTTGGAGATGTCTGCGGCCCGGGGGTTGGGCTCGCTCAGGCCGGCCACCATGGCCACCGTCTCGACCAGACGGCGCTGCAACGGAATCAGGCGAACAAGCCGTGGAGCGCCCTTGCGAGAGGCCGCCTCGACCAGCATCTGTCGCAGTGCCTCCCAGCTGTGGTCCGGCAGCAAGTCGACCAACAGGTCCACGCTGCGCGTCGCTCGCGAGACGTGAACCGACGCGTCCATGGGCCCCGGACCGGACAAGCCCAGGTGGGTGAACAGCACAGGCCGACGGCGACGGTACTTGCCGATGCGCACCTCGGCATCGACCGACAGCCCGCTCAGCGCCTTGGCCCACTTCGCCGTGCTGGTGAGCGGAACCAGCGCTGGAACCGGCGGCACCACCTCGAGCCCGAGCGCCCTGAGCCAAGCATAGGCATCGCCCGTGGTGCCCGTCTTTGGGAAGCTCTGCCCTCCGCAGCACAACAACACAGCCCGGCAGCTCAGGGTCGCCGAAGCGGTCTGCACCTGCCAGCCATTGGCGTCTGTTGAGACGTTGAGCACTGCTTGGTTGGTTTCAATCACGGCCCCGGACTTCAGTGCATCGGCCTGCAGCGCATCGCGCACATCGCGCGCCTTGTTGCTGGTCGGAAACACCTTCTCGAACTGCGCTTCGATGCTGGTGGGAACGCCCAACGCCGAAAAGCGCTCTCGAACCGCCTGGGGAGGAAGGGCGGCAAACGCCGGGCTGACGAAGCGGGCCCCCTCCTTGCCGAACAGCTGCGACGCCGCACGTGCCCCCAATGTCGTGGTGAGGTTGCAGCGGCTTCCTCCACTGGCCAGGACTTTTGTGCCGGTACGCCCTGTTTTTTCGAGGACCAAGGTGTCGCGGCCGGACCGAGCACAGACCGCCGCCGCCCACAAGCCCGCCGCACCAGCTCCGACGATCACAATGTCGTTGCTGTCCATGCGACCCGATCTATCGGGAGATCACGGGAGGCCATGGCGCCGCGCCCACCGCCGTCGCGACCCGGCCATTAAACGTGGCCGCTTCGGCTTCCCACTCGCGGACCGTCTTTTCATAGACAGCCCGCTTGGTGCGGATGTTGGCGATGCTCTGCCGGATGTCATCGGGATTGAAGCGCGCGTTCTTGGGCACGTTGCGCGACACCGAGGTGACTTCCTTTTCGCACAGCTTCAGCAGCTCATTTCCGGCGACGTAGCGGTGTTCCACGCCCCGAGCCGCAAAGTACTTTGCCCCCTGAAGCTTGAGCAGGTCCTTGTTGCCCCCGAGTGCGATCAACTCGCCCACGAGGCGCATTGCCTGCTGCTCGAAGTACTTGTCATAGGCCTCCCATGATGAGACCGACGCCTCGGCCACGACGCTGACTGAGGTTCCACCTTGCTTTGCGGGCACAGCGACCACCAAGACCAAGATGGTGACCAGAAAAACGGCCAAAATGTATCGACCATAGACCTTTAGAAAGCTCGGTTTTTTGGCGATTCTGCTCTTGCGGCGGGTGATGCGTCGCTTGGTGTGGATCTCGGGGGCGACGACGCTGAGATCCTCTTCTTCGAAGTCATCGGGAGCCAGGAATTCAGGCAGGGTGCGGATGTCCGGAACCGGAGGCGCCGGCAGCGGCGGACGCGCCAGAGGAGCCGAGCCCTCGTCGGGCATGTAGGAGATCTCGTACAGCCGCG
Organism: uncultured Enterobacteriaceae bacterium; assembly: GCA_964471355.1. GTDB lineage: Bacteria > Myxococcota_A > UBA796 > UBA796 > CAYYHT01. Next base: position 19,410 of record CAYYHT010000001.1, on the reverse strand, counting down.
TCAGCTGGGCCTCGAGCTCGGCCACCGTGGAGGTTCGAACGTGGAACTTCACGAGCGCCCCATTCAAAACGTCGGCGAACTCCTCGCGAATCATTCCGGCGACCGGCTGCACGGTCTCGGTGTCGCGGAAGCGCCAGCGCCGGTCCGTGAGCAGGTTGTACAGGATGGCCGCGATGCTGTAGACGTCCGCCCGCTCGTCGGCGGCGTCCATGTTGATGCGCCGTTCGGGGGCCATGAAGTCCATCACGCCCATCTCGGAGTCTTTGGCCAGGTCCACGCCGGTCTCGCGCACGCGCCCTAGACCGAAGTCAGTCACCTTGCACAAGCCATCGGACGCGATGTGGATGTTCTCGGGCTTGATGTCCAGGTGCAGCAGCCCCTGCTCGTGGGCAGCCCGGACAGCGCGGCAGACCTGAATGGTCACGTCGAGTGCCATCTGCTCGGCCATCGGCCCTGAAATCTTCACCCAATCAGCCGGGGTTCCGCTGTTGAGGTATTCGCACACCAAGTACGGGCGTTCGTACTGCTCGCCGACGTCGAGCACTTGGACCGCATGGGGATGATTGAGGGCACGCCAGTTCTCGGCCATGGCCAGAAAGCGGCCCCGAGCCACCCTCTTTTTGCTGTACCAAGCCGACAGGACCTTGATGGCCCGCCACTCGTTGGCGTGGGTATCCCACGCTCGGTACACGTCGCCGAGGCTGCCAGAACCCAGATGCCAGACCAGAATGTAGCGGCCCTGCGCCATCCAGCACGGGCCTTCAAACTCGCTCATTGGGGGGCACTGTAGCCGATGTCCGCGATCTCGCCGACCACCGCGACGCAATCCCGCATTGGCGGCTGCAGATCGGACCAGGTGCTTGCCAGGCGCCGCCGAGCGACGTCGATGTAGTCCACATGCCGGTTTTTGAACATCCGCATCTTCGAGTTCTGCTCCATACCGATGAAGTTTCGCCCCTCGGATAGCGCGGCCACCAGAAAGCTCCCCGAGCCAAAGCAGCAGTCGAGCACCGTGTCGCCGGGCTGGGTGTATGTACGCACGAGGTACCTGCCGAGTGCCACGGGTTTCTGGGTCGCGTGCCAGACCTTGCCTTCGCTCTCGGCGGTCTTGAAGTACTGCACGTCGGTGGGGTACCGAGCGCCGTCGCTCTTGACACGCACGGCGTTGAAGTCGCCATAGGAGCCCGTCAGTTGGTTCTTGCGCACGCCCTTGTCATAGGGCTCGCCCGGGGTCATCTGAGGGTTGTAGGTCGGCTGCTTTCGATAGAAGACGCACACGTCCTCGTGCTTTCGCAGGGGCTGCTTCTTGGCGTTGAGGAAGTTGGTCGGCTTGCTCTTGATGTACACCAGCTTGTACTTGAAGAACTTCTCTTGGCTCAGGATCAACCGGGCGGTGAACGGTCCTTGCCCGGTGAGCACGACCGCTCCATTCGGCTTGAGAATTCGCCACCACTGCTTCCACAGCGGCTCAAGCGGAATGACCGAGTCCCACTTGTTCTCGGTGGTGCCATAGGGCAAGTCGACCAGCACGAGGTTAACACAGGCGTCGGGCACGTCCGGAAGGGCATCCAGGCAGTCCGCCTCGATGAGTGTGTTCAGCACTGCTAGCGCCGCCACTTTCCGGGCTTGAAGCCACCGGGCCGCCTGCCGCCGCCCTTGCCCCACTTGTTGCGCTGGTTGGGTGCGCGCTTTTGGGGACGAGGACCGCTGAAGTCCTGGTCACGCTGCTTGGAGACCGAGATGGGCACCGAGCGGCCGCGAACCGCGATTTCGCTGAACTGATGCAGGACACGCTCGGCGAGCTCACGAGGCAGGCCCACAAAGGACTTGTTGTCGAAGATCTGAATGCGCCCGATGGCGTTGCCTGGGATGTCGGCCTCGTTGGCGATGGCGCCGACCAGATCGCCCGCACGAACGTTGTCACGACGTCCGATGGGCAGGAACAGCTCGACCATGTCCACGTTGTCCCAGTTCGGACGAGGGGGGGCATCGCGACGTGGCCCGTCGCCTTGGCCGCGGCCAAAGGAGCTTGTCGGGCGGGCCCAGTTTGGCGGTGCCTCGTCGACTGCAGTCGCCAAGCGGATCTTCCGGTCCCCGGCCAGCAGAGCGATGGCGGCCGCCGCGAGGTCGCGTCGGCGAACCTCAGAGCCCTCGAGAATCTCGTCCATCAGGGCGTGGGCGGCATCGATGTCGGGGTGCTCAAGAGCACCTTCGAGGGCTGTCCGCAGCAGTCCGCGACGCTGCATTCCGATGGCCCGGTCACTGGGCACATCCATGGCCTCGATGTCGACCTTGAGCGTGCGAGCCAAGTCGCGAATGAAGCGCTTCTGCTTGGGAGTCGACAGGCTGATGGCCACGCCGCTGCGACCCGCTCGACCGGTCCGGCCGATGCGGTGCACATAGGTCTCGTATTCCTCGGGCAGGTCGAGGTTGATGACCATGGCGATGTGCTCGACGTCGATGCCGCGCGCAGCAACATCGGTGGCGATGACCACGCCGAGGCTCTTGGCGCGAAGTCGCTGCAGCACACGCTCGCGAGCGGACTGATTCAGGTCGCCGTGCAGGGCGTCGACGGCCATGCCGCGCTTTGCCAGTGCGTCGGCTACCTCGGCGCATCCGCGTCGTGTGCGGGCAAAGACCAGCTTGGTGCCCTCGTGGACAGCCAACAGACGCTCGAGCGCGTCGAGCTTGTGCCGCTGGGGAACGAGCATCCAGTACTGCTTGATGTGATCGACCGTGAGCGCCTTGCTCTCGACCTGGACGATCTGTGGGTCGTTCATGTAGCGGGTGGCGATCTTGCGAATGCGGTCGGGCATCGACGCCGAGAACAGCGCCACCTGGCGCTCTTGGGGAGTCGCCGACAGAATGGCCTCGACGTCGTCGATGAAGCCCATGCGCAGCATCTCGTCGCCCTCGTCGAGCACGAAGACCTCGACATTGGACAGGTCGAGGGTGCCGCGATTGAGATGGTCGAGCACACGCCCGGGAGTGCCGACAACAACGCTGACACCGCGCCTGAGTGCCGCCGCCTGGGCCTGGAAAGAAGCACCACCGTAGATGGTCAGCATGCGAACCTGGGGCAGGTGCGCCCCATAGGACTTGATGGCCTGAGTGACCTGAATCGCCAGCTCACGGGTGGGAGCGAGCACGACGGCACGCACCTTCTTGCCGCCTTCCTTGACCTTCTCGAGCAAGGGCAGGCCGAAGGCTGCGGTCTTGCCCGAACCCGTGCGGGCTCGCCCAATGACATCGACACCGGTCAACAGGGCCGGAATGGCCGCAGCCTGGATGGGCGTAGCGTTTTCGAACCCGAGATCGGCAACCGCAGATGCGAGTCGGTCATCGAGCTCAAAGGACGCAAAACTGGACGGTTCTTCACTGGACATAAGCGCCGGATAAGCCGTCTGGAGCCTAACCGCCCGCAGACAAGCAGCCCGTGGTCTACTCTTCCCCCATGAAGCAGCACAACTGTACGAACTGTGGCGCGCAGCTCACGAACGTCACACCGGGCGAGTCGGTCACCTGCAGTCACTGCGACAGCACGTTCGTGGTGCCCACTGGATCAGGCGCCGCCAAGGTGCTGATCATCGGCATCGGCTTGTTCACGGTGGTCGGAATCCTCGGCGCCACACTGACCGGAATGCTCGCCGCGGGTGGGGTGGCCACGATCGCTGCGGTGGAGTCAGCGCACACGCCCACCGTTAAAAAAGGTCCGGTGAGTCGGCCAAAGGCTCCCCTTCCCATCTCGAAGCTCAAAGAGCTCGAGGGCTTCTTTGGCTACCGTCCACTCGACGCCCCCGGGCGCATTGGCGCGTTCACTGCCATCGATCCCGTCGCCAACATCCCGTGGATGACCGGCATTGCGCGTGCTTGGACCGCCGACGTTCGCCTGAGTCGACTCGACCTGTCCGGCGTCCGAGCCGACGGCGTGCTCGATGTCTCTGCACGGGACGACTTTGAGCTTCGCGCTCGTTTTGCCTCGCCCACCCTGCGCAAGTCGTCTCTCGAGATGGCCAAGGTGAGTGAGACCAAGATCAAGAGTGAGTTCGTCATCGTGATTGCAGAGAGCGTGACTCAAGGCCGCGTCGCGGAGGAAAGCCAGCGCGACAAGGAAGAGGCCGTCCCGCCTCCGCCGACCTTCGGCTGCAGCCTGAGTGAGCTGGTCGCCTCGTTCAAAGCCAATGGCCTCGAGAGCCGCCCCTACTACGACCTGACCCTGCAGTGGATCGACCCCAACCGCCACCGCAAGGGCTATTGGCGGTGGATTGCCGGCTCCATCAAGCCCGGGGAATCGATCAAGGGACCGAACCTCGACCCCGCCACCTGCAAGCCAAGGTAGCCAGGCATGTCAATCGATTGGCCACCCCCAACCCGCCGTTAGGCTGCCTCCATGACCGCTCTTCTGCTCACATGGCTCTGGCTCACGGCTGCACATGCAGGCACGCCAACCCTTGCGGTCCTGCCCTTCGACAACCACACCGGGGACGAGCAGTACGACGCATTGGGCGTGGGCATCGCCGACATGCTGACCACCGACCTCTCCCATGTGGCCGGGCTGCAGCTGGTCGAGCGCTCGAGGCTGGCCGACGTGCTCGAAGAGCTCAAGCTGACCGAATCGGACTTCATCGACCCCAAGACCGCCGCCAAAGCGGGCAATGGAGTCGGAGCCAAGTGGATTCTGGTCGGAAGCATCAGCGCCATCGAGCCACAGATGCGCCTGGACGCCCGCATTGTCGATGTGCGCAGTGGAAAGCTGGTCGACGCGGTGTCTGCAGAGGGCACGCGGGCCGAGTTCTTTTTGGTCGAAAAGGACCTTGCCCTGGCCCTGACAGAAGAGCTTGGAGTCAGCGTCTCGGCGCGGGAAGCCGCCAAGGTCGGACGGGTGTCGACCGAGTCCTTCGCGGCCTTCAAGGCGTGGTCCGAGGGACTAGAAGCACTGGACCAAGGCGCCATCGCGGACGCCGAGCGGCGCTTCGAGAGAGCGCTGTCCCACGACTCGGGCTTCGGGGACGCCACCGCCAGACTGACCGAGCTTGAGGGCACCCTCAAGGCAGCCCAGGTCATTCGTGAAAAGGCGATGGATGCCGAAGCCAAGCGGCTCTTCGTGGCGTTCGATGCCTATGCCGCAGACCCCGTCGATGACGAAGCGCTCATCGCAGCGGTCAAAGACCTTCGGGGGGCGCAGACCCTGGCCGCAAGCGAGCGCATGCTCCTGGGAAGAAAGCTGCTGAACCTCGAGCTCGATGAGTCAGTCCGCACCGGCACCGGGCAGTGGGATGTGTCGATCAATGAAGTCGGCATGTGGACCGTGTTTCGGGCAGCAGACGAGCTTCGCGAGCGCGCGGCGATTCTGTCCTGGGGCCAAGCCTTCGTCGAGCGCTACCCACAGTCGCCGCAGTTCAATCAAGTCCGGCAGTCCCTCGATCGGCTGATCGAGCTGATCAAGAAGGAGGAGCGCGCCCGCACCGCCGACGTCGAAGAGAACAGGCGACTGCAACGCCGCGAGCAGGTCCTGGACAGTCACTGCACCGATGAGCCCGACCTGCGGCGGGTGGTCGAGCCATGCAACGCCTGGGCGACCTTCCTCAGGGACCATCCCGGCGTCGAAGCCCGCGACCACGACCTGTACGTCATCTCATTGCGGTACAAGGCAACCGGTCATTCGGCCGGCTACGGCAATCTCATCGCCGTCGCCACGGACCGCGGCTGGGAGGTCGACGACCTAGTCCGCGCTCGAGACGAGACGCTCCCAAAGCAACTGGAGGCGGCACAACGGGCATCTGACCGGCTCAAAGACATCGATGCCGAGGGATATCGCCCCTACACCGCGCGCAGTGACCTGGGCCTGCTGCGAAAGGGAGGGCGGTTCGACGAAGCGGACCGGGCCCTCGAACAGATGATTCGCAAGTGGCCAGAGCACCGATACACCTGGCACGCCAGAAAGGACCACCTGCGGGCTTTCGGCGACACAGACGCCCTCGAGAAGCTGCTCGCCGAGATGCTCGCGTCCGAGACCAAGGGCGACGACGCCAAGCGCTATGTTGAAGAAGCCATCAAGGATGTGCGCGAGGACCGCGAGGATGTCGAAGAGGCCCTTGCCGACGCCCTCGAAGACTACGCGGGCGATCTGCGCAGCGCCGGCCTGCTTGGGGCCGCAGCAAGGGCACAAGAGAAGCTCTGGCGCGAGCACCCGAGCTTTCGCAAGCCGCCCGAGCTGCTCCTACGAGCCGCCGACCGATGGGCACGGGTGTACGAGGCCGGCGCGCCCGCTCGGGCCCGGGCCCTGTACGAAGAGCTGCTGCGGGACTACCCCGACTCCGATCAAGCCGAGCGTGCCAGGCGAGGACTGAGCGGCCAAGCGCGCTAGCTTAGTGGTCGGCGCGGCAGAATCGAGAAGACGGCGTTCAGACCGTGCTCCTCCATGTCCCAGGACCCCACGAGCTTGCCGGCCTTGAGGTCATAGGCCGTGACCCGGCTGTTGTGGGTGGCAGTGTCCTTGAAGCCCAGGCTGCGCTTGACCCATGACAGGTTCGCGCGGGCTTTGGTCGGACGCAGGCGGCTGAAGCCCACATAGGCGAGGTCGTCTTGGAAGTGCAGTCCTCGACACCAGCGCGTCGGTGCTGCGTCGGGATCGAGCGTGCCCAGCTCGATGTTGCGCACCACCTTGGCGGCGTCGGGGTCGCACTGCAGCAGGTGACCCTCGGTCGTGGTGAACCAGACCCCATCGGGGCGCACGATGCCGTCATGGGGCACACCGGGGGCTGTCAGGTCGATCACCCGGCTGCGGTCGTCCATGCAGACGGCGTCCTTGTCGAGGGAGCGATTGAGCCACACGCCATGCTTGGTGCGGAACACGTAGTTCGGATGCGACTTGTGCGGCTTGGTCGTCGGCACGGTGCGGTAGTCGATGTCCTTGTCGAAGCGGGCCCAGAGGTCTTCGTCCTGGGCCGGATCGCAGCGCCTCAATGCGCCGTCTGGCTCAAGCACAATCAGGCAGTCCAGCCCGGTATTCGCGAAGTGGATTCCGCCGTCGAAGACATCGACATGGTGCACGTCATTGAGCCACGGATGAGACACGGTGCCCGTGACCTCGAAGGACTCGGGATCGACCCAGAGCGCCTCGGTCTGGGTGCACAGCAGCAAGCGACCGTCCACCCATGCTCCCGCCTTGAACACGTGGCTGGGCTCGGATGGCGGAATTCGACCCGTCGGAGAGGCATAGTCCAGCACTCGGCTGACCTCGCCGGTGTCGGTGTCGAGCATCAGCATGCGTCCGGTGCGGTAGGCCTTCCACTCGGTCGCCGCTTGAATGCCTACTGGACTACGCTGCACTCCGCCCGTGATGAGCAGGACCGGCATGTTGATTCCTCTGGTCTGGCGTCCGCGTTTCGCCCGAGGCATGCTACCGCATGACGCGCTCAGACGCTGAGACTGGCATGCTAGGCTGGGATACTGGAGACGACCCATGATGCCGGGCATCGCCCCACGGCTGGTCACGCTGCTCCTCGTCGGCCTCGCAGGCTGCAGCCTGTCGACCCTCGATCCCACCGGGTGTGACACCCACCTTGAATGCCGCGAAAACTTCGGCATGGGCTCGGTCTGTTCGGACTCGTTCTGCATCGCCGCCGACAATCCCCGCTGCAGCCTGTACGCCGAGGACGCGACGCTGCCGCTCGATCCGGTGGAGCACCTGCTCTACGCGACGATGTTCAACCACAGCAGCGAGACCCATCGCGTCCGGGTTCGATCTGCCCGTCTGGCAGCCATTCAAGCCAATGGCCTGGGCGGCCTCGATGGGCGCCAATACGCCATTCTCGAGTGCACGATCGAGGAAAATAGCGAGCTCGACGGCCTGAGCCAGGCCGACGCCGTCGAAGAGCTCTCGACCTACCTCGCAGAGACCATCGACGTGCCCGCAATCGTCGGGCCCGCGTCGTCGACGGACGTGCAGGCGGCGTTTTCCGCGTTCGGCTCCACACCAGACACCCTGATGGTCTCGCCCTCTGCCACCAGTCCATCGTTGACGTCGCTCGATCGCTTCACCCCAAGCGATGAGACCCCGGGACTGCTGTGGCGCACCGCCCCTCCGGACACACTGCAGGCTGAAGTCATCGCCAATGACATGATCGCCCGTGACGTGGTTGCCCCTGTCGTGCTGGTCCACAGCGGCGCGTACGGAGACGGTCTGTCAGAGCTTTTTGCAGCCAAGATGCCCGATGATGTCCACATCGACCTGATTCTGTTCTCGGATGCGGACGGGCGAGATCAAGCGACCCTCGACGCCGTTGCCGCAAACGCTGATGAAGTGCTGTTCATCTCATCCGAAGTGGACGAGATCGTGGCATTCCTCAATGCTGCCGCAGACATCCCCGCGTACGAAGACGTTGGCATCTTCCTGACCGATGCCGCCGCTACGGCCAGCGTGCTGACCGATGCATCCGACGCCTCGGCGTTGTTCGGGCAGATTCGAGGCACCAAGCCCTCCATCCCATCAGGCAACCTGTACGACACCTTCCTGGCCAGCTACGCCTCGCAGTACGACGGCCAGGATGCAGACGCCTTTTCCTTTGCCGCCCACACCTACGACGCGTCGTGGATGGTCATCTACGGCTCGGCCTGGGCGACATACAACGGCGACACCAGCAACAGCGTGGACTTTGCCCGGGGATTGAGGAAGCTCAGCGATGGGACGGCGGTGCAGATCCGCGTAAACACGTGGAACGACGTTCGCTCCGAGTTCACCTTGGGCAACTCCATCGACGTCGTCGGCACCTCGGGAGCGCTCGACTACGACCCCGATACCGAAGAGACCACCGCCGCCATCGAGGTGTGGACCATCGAGGACTCGACCATCCAAGTCGAGTACGTCAGCGAATAGTCCAGTGCAGCGCCACCTGGCGTGGAGACAGCTGAACGACCGGGCCGCCGGAGACCAGCTGCACGGACACGAACGCTACCGAGGCAGCTCCGCCAACGATGAAGCCGACGTCCGCAACGGTGCTCGACGACCGGTCTCGCTTCAGTGCCGGCTGCGCCTCATCCGAGCACATCAGATCATCATCTGGACCCACACAGAAGCCCTTGGCCTCGGCGCGTGCCGCCTGAGCTCGAAGGCCAAAGCCAACGCCTGTGCCCAAGCCGAGGACCCCGGCCCCCAGCAACACGCTGGGCAGCGGTCCCTCTGAAGACGCCTCGGCGGGTGGATCCGGCAGGTCAGCCACCACAGGATCCACGACGGGGTTCGGATCGGGCGGCGGATCGGGATCGGGCTCGACCGGTGGCGCGCTCACGAGCGCACGAAGCTGCTCAATGCGCTGATCGATGCCCTCGACTTCGGATTCGTCTGCCTCGTCGCGGTACTTTTCCAGCAGCTCGACCGCCTGAGCGTGCTTGCCACCCGCCTCGCACGCATCGGCCATCTTCATGAGCAGGATGGGCCGACCGCTGCGGCGATGAGCCTCGGCCCACGCCTCGATGGCCAGGTCGTACTGACCGCTGTCGTAGTGCACCTGGCCGTTGTTGTAGAGGTCTTTGACCGACGGGTCCTGTGCCAAAGCAGGCGCCGAGAACCACAGCGTGGCCACCAACAATGCGGCGATTCTGGGCGGACTCAGCCGTCACCTCCGCCGTGAGGATACTCCCGCGCGGTGGCGTATGATAGGCAATCGCCGCCAACGAGGAGCCATGGAGCGAGCGGAGCACCGATACGAAATCTTGGCCACGCTCGGAAAAGGTGGCTTCGGAACCGTCTATCGGGCGCGTTTCACGGGCGAAGGTGGGTTCACCAAGCAGGTGGCCATCAAGGTGCTGAACGCCAATCTGCAAGGAATGGAGAGCCTCGCGCAGCGCTTGCGGGACGAGGCGCGCATGTTGGGCATGTTGGACCACCGCGCCATTGTCCGCGTTGATCGCCTGGTCCAGGTCGAAGACCGCTGGGCCTTTGTCATGGAATACGTCAACGGCGTCGACCTGCGAATCCTGATGGGCGCGGGCCCCATCAAATCGCAACACACCATGGAGATTGTGGGCGAGGTGGCCAGTGCGCTGCACGCCGCCTTCGATGGCACCGGACACGGAGACAAGTCACTCGGGCTCGTCCACAGGGACATCAAGCCCGAGAATATCTTGCTGACCCCAGCAGGAGACGTCAAGGTGCTCGACTTCGGCATTGCCCGAGCCGAGTTCGACAAGCGCGAGGCGTTCACCACCGACATCAGCTTCGGAAGCCCCAACTACATGGCTCCCGAGCGATTCGACCAGAGCATCGACGAGCCGGACCATTCATCGACGGACATCTACTCCCTCGGCCTGGTGCTCTATGAGCTGGTCTTGGGTCGCCCCTTCGGCCGCACCTCGCCCATCGAGTCCCGACACGCACGCTTCGTGCAAGAGCGCATCGAGCTGCTGCGCCACGCCAATGTCACCCCCGGGATTCTTGAGCTCACCCGCGAAATGTTGGCCTATGACCCGGAAAAACGACCAGCACCTCGCGACGTCGAGCGCCGCTGCCTGGAGCTAAAGGCCGAGATGTCATCCGAGCCACTTCGGTTCTGGGCCGAGCGCACGGTGCCAGCGCTGATCCGTGACGAGACCGACGTGCCGATGGACATCGCGCGCATCATGCGTGAGGACGCCACAGCGGTCTACAACGTTGGATCCGAGACCATCCTGCTCGGAGGACGCCGCCCGACCGAGCACGATGGATTGATTTCGGCCGGCTTGCGCGGAGCAAGCGCAATCGCCGCGCTGCTGCTGCTCGCCGTCGTCGGCGGAGGAGCAGCCGGGTCGATCTTCTTTTGGCTCTCGGACGGTCAGACGCCCACCCCAGCGCCATCGACGCCGCTGGTCATGCCCACTCCGTTGACCGCATCGCCCGAGCTTGCTGAGCCCTCGACCCAACCCAAAGAGGAAGTGGCGGCCCCAATCGTGCCCGCCAAGACCATTCCCGAGCCCGTCGAGGCGCCCGCAGCACCAGTCGCGGTCCCGACTCCTGTCCAGCCCGCATCGGCGCAAACCGCTCCCGAGCTGTCGGCAGAAGAGCCCCATGGAGTCGTTCAAGTTGTCGGTGACGCCGACCAAGTCGTGCTTGTGGGCGTCCTGAATCGCTACGCCGTGCCCGGACGCGTCCCTCCGGGTCGCTACTCCATCGCAGCTGCGTTCGGAGGCGGACCACTGCACGGCGCCGCCGCTGTCGAGGTCACCGACGGCCAGATCCTGACCATTCGCTGCGACGATCTATTGGAGATCTGCGTGATTCACTGACTCGGCAACGGGCAGCTCGAACAGAAAGGTCGACCCAAGGCCAAGTGTGCTCTCGGCGCGGATCTTTCCCTTGTGGCCCTCGATGATCTGCTTGCAGATGGCCAGCCCAAGTCCCGTGCCCTTTGGTTTGTCCGTGTCGCCGCCCTCGAGCTGCCTGAAGCGGTCGAAGACCCGCACGAGATCGTCGATATGAATGCCGGGACCCGTGTCGCGTACGCGGAACACCACTGCGTTTGCCAAGCGCGCCGCCTCGATGGTGACCGAGCCTTCTGTTGTGAACTTCGATGCATTCGAGACCAGATTGACCAGCACCTGCTGCAGACGGTCGCGGTCGCCGAGCACCGCCGGCAAGCCCTGCTCCACTTCGGTCTTCAGGGTCACCTCACCCCGCTCGAACAGCGCTGCACATGCGTCATGAGCCCGCTTCACAAGCTCGTCTGCCTGTACAGGCTTCGATGCGAAGCTGACCTGGGCCGCCTCCATCTTGGCGATGTCCAACACGTCGTTGATCAGATTGGTCAATCGCTGCGCCTCATCGACGACGATGTCGAGATTCTGGCGTACCTGACCGATCGACTTGAGCACCTTGGCATCGTCGGTGGTGACGACAGGGAAAACCTGCTTCTCTAGCTTGTTTTTGACGATTTTTGCGAAGCCAATCACCGACGTCATCGGCGTGCGAAGCTCGTGGGAGACCATCGACGTGAACTCGGTCTTCATGCGGTCCACCTCCTTGTCGATCGTGATGTCGCGCACCAACACCACGGCACCTTCGGCCATGCCGCCATCTTCGGCCAGCAACGGAGAGGCCACCGCCGCCGCCGTGCGGTTGTCGGTCAACGCCAGCTCGAGTCGCTTGACCTTGCCCTCCCACATCGCGGTGTGGCCCAGATCGATCAAGCCCTGGGGAATGCGCGAGCGATCCCCCGCCGCACTTGGACGACTCGAGAGCATGAAGGACATCGACTGGTTCATCGAGGCGACCAGGCCCTGTGCGTCGACGGTGAACAGGCCGTCGGCCATGTAGTTCAGCGTGGCACTGTTGTGCCGATGAGCCCGCCTCAGGCGCCGTTCAGCGTCCAGTCGGCCCTGCCGATCTTGCTGAACTCGGTAGGTGTACCAAAGGCACAACCCCACCAACAGTCCGATGAAGCCAAGGGCGTTGAACACCCCAAAGCTGGCCACCACCGCGTCATCAACGACAAGCACCATGGCGTTCTGCGATGCCCAGCCGATCAGCAAGACATAGCCAAAACCCAGCGAGGTGGAGCCGATGGCCCGCCGGCGCATAGGCTCGATTGAAAACTGTGCCAGGAACACGATCGCCAGCAGGATGTAGTAGTGAAAGCCGACTCCGATCCCCAGCATGGCGGTCACGAGGACGGCGTTGACCACCACCTCGAGCGTCGCGACGTACATGGCGATGATCAGCATGCCCCGCTTGGACAGCCACAGCGCCGCCCCCCACCACATCACGCTGACGATGTTCGATGCGACCAGCACCGGAATATCGAGAACAGCAAAGACGCCCATAAACATGGCGTGCGAGGTCATTCCGAGCAACATCGCCCAGTTGCTTAGCTGGTACAGATCCCGATCCGCATCGTCCAGCGCCAGCCCATCCGACGGCTCTGCCAGCCATTCGTACAGCCGACTTCCGCCCGCTTCGCTGCGGGCCGGGGAGTTGGATTGCACGGTGTCCGGAGTCATGGGCGCGATTCTACGCTGAACGGGCTAGGATTTCGCTCCACACAGGGTCCTCTTTGGCCGATCTTCAAGCCATCATCCACGGATTCGCACTCCAACTCGACGACTGGGAACGGGAATATGAGGGGCGACCTCAAGACGAGATGACGCGGCTTTGGCTGCTCGCCCTCGAACGGGAGCACCTCGTCACCGTCGCGTATCGCCGCGATGTCATCCACAAGCGCCTCAGCGGAATGCCGGTCGAGCCCAGAGTACGCAGCGCGGTGCAGCGAGCGATTCGGTGGGCCTGGCGCGACGAAGAGATGCACGCGCTGTACATCCGCGGAGCACTCCTGCGCGAGGGCAGCTTGCCGGAGCGGGCCAAGGCCTGGCTCACCCAAGTCGAGGGGCGCGTGGCCGGATGGACAAGCAGCCGCCAAGTGCACAATCGCTGGCGCCATGCCCCGATGACCCGCCTGGTGGCCGAGCTACTCGAAGTCGCCGGACACGCTACCGGACGGATTCCGCCGGAAGTGCGGGCTGAGCTTCAGTTCAATCGATTCTGCGACTGGTGTCACTTCGCGGTGGCCGCCGAGCGCACAGCGGGCATGGGCTGGGCGCGAATGGCCGAGCTCGGACCCGCTGCAGGCTGCACCCAGAGCGACATCGACGCCTTTGTGCGCATGAAAGAAGACGAGCGCCGGCACTCGCTGGTCTTCGAGCTGTTCGCCGACTCGTTCGGACCCGACGACGCACTGCACGACACGCTCACCGCCGATTGGCTGCTCGAGCAACTCGGAGAGATCGGCCAGCGCTTTCTAGCGGAACCCCAGGCCGGAGATCGCGCCTGGACCAATCCACTCGGCAAGGGCGGCACGGTCGTCGTGCGCGAGGGAGCCAGCCACACCGACCTTCAGGCTGAGCTGCACGCCACACTCGAGGCGATTGAACTGCCCGCCCTGCTCAAGCACCATGGACAGGCGCCCAAGATCGCCATCAAGACCACGTTCATGCTGGCCGCCAATCGCCACGACCCGTCGCCCATCGTGTCGCCGAAGCTCATGGCAGCGCTCTGTGCGTGGCTGGCCCAGCGCGGGTGCGAGGTCTCCCTCATCGACAGCCGCAACGTCTACGACCGCTTCTTTGCCAACCGAACGGTGGCCCAAGTCGCCGACTACCTGCAGCTGGGCTCGCCAGACATACGCATCGTCGACGCCCAGCTCGACCAGAGGGACCACGAATACGTCCGAGGACTGGGGCAGCACAGCGTGTGTGCGACCTGGGCCGATGCCGACCTGCGCATCGTCCTGGGCAAGCTGCGCGGCCACCCGACCGGGGTCGCCATGCTGTCCTTCGCCGCGCTCGAAGGCCTCGGAGAGCGGCACGACGCCTACATCTTTGGGGACAGAAAGGCCGACCGCGAGACCGCTGCGATGATGATGGCAGACGCGTTTCCACCGCATGTCGCCATGCTCGATGTCTGGTCTGATGTGCCCGATGGCCTGTTGGGCATGATGGGCCAGCCGCACCCTCGCCAGCCCATGCGTCTGTACGCAAGCCGCGACGCGGTGGCGCTCGATGCAGTTGTGGCGCGCCACATCGGTGCCGAGCCCATTCCCAGCAACATGTTGGTCTCGATCGCCTTTGACTGGTTCGGCGACCCACGAGAGGACACGGTTGTGCGGGGACCCGACGAGCCAATCGGCGTGTGGGACGCCCCGGACCACAGCCGTCGATCGGCCCTGCTAGCGCGCATGGCACTGCCCGTCTATACCCACGCCAGCGCGCAGGGCTCATTGTTCGTGCCCCATATGGATGCCGCTGCCTTCCCCGAGATCGACCCGGCGGGAACCGCGCTGAAGGCCGCACGCAGCCTAGTCAGGGCCCTGACCGAGCCGGAAGCCACGGTGGAGCATGGCCAGGTCCTGTTGCCGGTCACCTGGGAACGCCACGACGGCCGCCTGTTGCGGGTGTGCCGAATCGGCGAGGGTCCGCCTGTCGTCCTGTTGCACGGCTACCCCGAGACGCTTCAGATCTGGTCCAGGATGGCGCCTATTCTGGCCCGCGGACACCAGGTCATCGCGTTTGATTGGCCCGGCCAAGGCTACAGCGAGCAGTGGGGAGAAGACGCCGGACCGGCCGCCCTGGCCGACATGCTCGAGAACTTGCTCGATGCCTGGGGCTTGGACACCGTTCAGCTAGTCGGCCAAGACATGGGTGGACAGCCCGCGCTGTTGTTCGCCGCGACCCGCCCCGAGCGAGTCCGTCGCGTCGTGGTCATGAACAGCCTGTTGTTTGCCGACGGTCCGACCAGCCCCGAGATCGCCCTGATGCGGCGCAGCGGACTGCAGCGCACCGCCTTTGCCTGGACCCCCGGGTTGGTCTATCGCCAGTGCAAGCGCACGTTCCTGCCTGCAGGAACCGAGTGGCCGGACGAGCTGGACGCGGACTTCACCGGTGCCTTTCATCGACCGGCTGTTCGAGCGTGGCTGTCGGCGATGTGCGATGCCTACGAAATCGAGCTGGCGTCACTGCCCGAGCACTACTGGAAGATCACGGCACCGGTGCTGGCGCTGTGGGCCCAGCATGACCACCACTTCCCGCTGCCCCAGGCCGAGCGCCTGTGCGCACTGCTGCCCGAGGCCCGGCTGACCACGGTGCCAGACGGCACCCACTGGATGAGCTGGGCCCGCAGCGAGTGGGTGGCCGCAGCGATCGACGACTTCTTGGAGAAACCATGAGTGCCAGTCAGGACATCGTCATCGGTGCCGGCATGGGCGGACTCGCAGCGGCCATCGCACTGGCCCGGGCCGGCAACCACGTGACCGTCATCGAAGCCAGAGACAAGGTCGGCGGGCTGGCTGGTGGCGTCGACTTCGGGGAGCGACGCTACGACGGCGGGCCGTACATCTTGTTGGACCGACCAGGGCTCACCTGGGCCTTTGAGCAGCTGGGTGCCGACATTGAAGCGCTGCTGCACTTCCTGCCCGTCGACGAGGCCTACCGGGTGCGCTGGCCCGACGGCTCGCGCGTGTCGATCTACCGCGAGCTCGACAAGACCGTCGACCACCTCGAGGCGGAATTCAGGGGTTCTGGACTGGCCTATCGCTCGTACATCGAGCACATGGCGACGACCTATGACCGCCTGGCACCCCTTCAACGGCAGGACCGACCGGGTCCGTTGTCGCTGCTCTTCGGCGGGCTGTTCCGCGAGATCCCCTTCTTGCTTCGCGGCCTCGAGCACCACCTCAACTCCACGGGCCTGCCGCAGCGGGTGATCGATGCCCTGGCCATCTGGACGCACATCGCCGGCCAGCCCCTTTCCGAGGCCCCAGCTCCTCTGGCCTTTGTGCCTCCGATCATCCACACCCATGGCGCGTGGATCGTGCAGGGAGGCATTCGCAGAATCCCCGAGGTACTCGAGAACTTGGCTCGCGCCTGCGGTGTGAGCTTCCGGCTGGGCGAGCGAGTCGAGCGAATCGTGCGCGATGGCCGGCGCATTCTGGGCGTCGAGATCGGCTCCGAGCGCATCTCGGCCGACCGTGTGTTCAGCAATGCGGCGGGTGTGGGCACCTATGCCGAGCTGCTCTCACCGCCCGACGCCGACCTCAACTCAAGGCTCACAGCCCTGCCCCTGCAGTCGCCAGGGGTCGCCGCCTACCTGGACATCGAGGCCGAAGCCGACCTGCCCTTTCTGCAGTTCTGGTTGCCCGCTTCGGGCACGGCTGGGCCCACCGAAAAATGCCGCGTGCTGGTCCATCCGGCGGCGGTCGACGGCACGCGAATCGGCAACGCCCGCCTGGTCAGCCCGACCGATCACACCTGGGCGGCCGGGGTCGGCGAACCAGGCCAGACCGAGCTGCTCAATCAGATGCTCGGCGAGGACTGGTGGCACCAGGGCATTCGAAAACACACCGTGCTCGATACGCGCATTCCCCAGTCATGGGGGCGCAAATACCACCTGTACCGGGACAGCATGAACCCAGTCATGACGGCGAAGTTCATGCGCCAGGGACGCATTCCTCACCACTCACCGGTGGCAGACAACCTGTTCTTGTGTGGAAGCTCGACCCACCCAGGTCAGTGGGTCAGCTTTTGTGCGATCAGCGGGGTGCTGGCGGCACAGTCGGCGGATTCTTAGCGGCCGACAGTGCCGAACATGCGGTCATTGGCTTCTTCTTCGGCCAAGACGCGCTCCCACGAGCTCTGGGTCTCTGCAGGTCCGAAGAGGGCCTCGCGGATGAGGTGGCGGACCGTGATGCGGACGCCGATCATGATGATGACTGCAAAGAAGATGGCGACGTTTTCCATGGGGTGACTCCGTTGGTTTGATGCCACGCTTCTATGGACGGCCCGGGCGCAATTGCGACCGACCGAACATGTGGGTCGCTCGTTTCGGTCAATGTCGGCCTGTCGACTACCGCGTCACTGGCTTGTCCTCTTCCCACTCGCGAATGCTGCCGTCCGCACTCACGCTGACCCGAACCGCGCGGCCCACGGGCCACCGACCGCCCTCGTCGGTCTCGACCGAGAAGTCTTGGCTGCGCTCCTTGCTGCCCCGCGCCCACTCGAGCTTCAGGTCGACCCACTCGGCTCGCTTCTCGCGGCCGTCGTCCTTCAGGTCGACCACCGGCCAGGCGGTGCTGCCATCGCCACGGGTGTACAAGGGCGCGTCATCGTGCCACGACCAGGTCTGGTAGCGGCAGCGGTCTCGGCTGCTCAAGCTGTCCCGCGTGATTCCGTCTCCGCAGTCCACACCGGTCTTCCTCAGCAGACGCCTCGGAACCGGCGTCGACGAGCCACCGGTGAAGAAGTACTGCGCGCCGACCTGGTGCCGCATCAGGGCGTCCGCCGAGCTCACCTTGACCGTCTGCTGCACATCCCCGGCCAGTGGGGTGACATGCACCGAGTACGACGACGACTTGGACACGCTCTCGTCGCTCTGGGCCCGCAGGGATGGCCAGTGCGGCTGATTGAGCCTGCCGGTGGCGTCGACGCGACGTCCGCTGGTCCAGCGCAACATGGTCCAGGTGCACCACTGGTCGTACTCGGCGGGGTCGCACACCTGTTCGGACTCGGTGCAGTAGCGGGTGTGGTCGGTGCACACTTCTTCGGCAAAGCCGTTGCCCAGGTCATTGACCGTGCAGCGCTCGTCGGTGCCGCACGCCACCTTCTTGCTGACGCTGCGGCACTTCTCGGCCACCCGCTGCTTGCTGTGGCAGTTCGCGCTTCCGTCGAGCCCTTCGGCGCCTCCGCTGCCGCCGGATGGATAGGCGCCGCGACCGCGCGGAACCTGCTCATCCCACCCGCTGCCACTGCTGGCGCTCATGCGCTTGGTGCTGATGGTTCGGCTCCAGGAACGGCCGGTGACCTTTGCAAGCCCGCCACCTGCCGGAGGACGCGGCCAGCACTGCTTGGTCTCGCAGCTGTAGGTCTGCCCCATTCCCGCCGCCAGTTCCTTTGAAGGTGGAGGCGAGGCCATGGTGGTGTCCATGCGGTTCTTCCAGCCCTCTTGGTCTTGGGGAACCAGGCGTTCGACCGTGCTCTGCCGCACCCAGGTGTTCTCGGTCACCGTGGCATCGGTTGAGATCGGAGCCAAGCAGACGATCATGACCAGCGGGATGCCAAACAGCAGTCCCAGCACCATGAAGATCGAGCACCCGGTCAGCCCGAAGAAGCCCGCTGCCGCAGGGGTCTCCCAGTTGATGTCGTCATCGTCATCGTCGTCGCGCTTGCGCTTCTTTTTTGGCGCCGGGGGAGGCGTGGCCAGGTCGACCTCGACCGCATCGCCGCGTGCCGCTGCACACTCCACACAGCTATCGAAATCGCCTCTGTTCGAGGCTCCGCAGTAGCTGCAGACCCAGTCCCTGCCCGCCCGCGCCAGCTCGAGTCCCTTGGCATCGGTGACCGTCGGCTCGGTGGATGCACCGGTGGCCGTGGTGCCGCCAAAGTCGAACTTCGCCTCGTGCTTCTCGCGCGGAGACCCGCAGGATGGACACTCCTTGTGTCGCCCTTTGATCTTCTGGGTGTCGCATTCTCCGCAGGTCCAGGTGCCTTCGATGATGCGCCGACGCGCCATCTAGAACAGCGTCCGCGTAAAGCTGCGCCGCAGGTAGAAGCCCCGAGGATTCTCGGCGACCTGCTCGCCCTCGTCGTCATAGGTCCAGACCCGTTCCCGGCTATTCGCGGCCTTGGGGCGCACCTGCAGCACTTCTCCTTTCGACGCATCGAGCTGCCACAGCTCGCCCAGGCCAATCGCCTCGGCGTGAAATTCCCAGTCGTCGCGCATGCGTGCCTCCTGCTCTTCGGTCGGCCTCCACAGGACCGGCTTCCTCACGACGCGCTTTGCAGGGGGAATCTTTCGACGACCATCGATTGGCACCCACAAGACACAGGACAGTTTCGCGCGCACCCGACTCTGCTCCCACCGGCGCGCCATGGTGCCGTCCATGGCGCACAGGG